>CAYLIR010000007.1:0-17050 GCA_964383515.1 uncultured Acidimicrobiaceae bacterium | reverse complement strand
AGCGGCAACCGAGGACGTTTCCGAGGGTGCCGATTCTCCGGTCAAAGGAGAACGCGACCTCGTTGCTGGCCTTGTTGCTGGCCTCCTTGCTGGCCTGCTCTTTTCCTTGTTCATCGTGGTCGTCGATGCGGTGGACCTGACGGACATCTTCCGGAACCTGGGGCCGAAGCTCGTCGATCTGCTCACGTTCTCGCGAGGCCTCGGTATCGCTGCGATCCTGTGGATCGTTGGATCTGGCCTGCTCGGACTCTGTGGTGGCATGCTCAAGGTCGTGCCGAAGCGGCTGCGGCGGGTGATCGTGTACGCCATCGTCGGCGTGATCGTCGTAGCCCTGCTCGAACTCGTGGTCACCGACCTCGCTCAGGGGCTCCAAGCTCCGTTCATCACCGACTGGCTCTATGCCATCAACGGAGGGCTGACATGGGCGTCCGCGGTGGTCGTTGCTGTCATCTTCGGCCTCGTCGGTCTGCAGTCGGACGATCGTTCCATCGCACAGCGGAGACAGGAGCGGATGAACCTCGAGCCAGACATCCGGTTCCGCAAGAACGTCATAGCAGTCGCTGTGACGATCGCCGCTGTGGTCTTCCTCCCCATGGTGCTCGGCGGCCTCACCAACGAGCTGTTGGCGAACGTCGGCCTGTTCGTGCTCATGGGCCTCGGCCTGAACATCGTCGTGGGATCCGCTGGCCTGCTCGACCTCGGGTACGTTGCGTTCTTCGCTGTCGGTGCATACACGACCGCTGTCCTGACGTCGCCCCTATCGCCGAAGTGGGTCCCCGAGCTCACGCTCAACTTCCTGTCGTGGGAGGGGTGGGCGATCCTTGCAGCAGTGCTCGTGATGGCGGCCCTCGCTGGCGTGCTCATCGGCACACCCGTCATCAAGCTGCGTGGCGACTACCTGGCGATCGTGACCCTCGGCTTCGGAGAGATCATCCGCATCCTGTTCCTCTCTGATTGGCTTGCCCCATACTTCGGTGGTGCGCAAGGGATCACGAACATCCCCTCGGCTGCTGTGGGACCGGTTGAGGTGAAGGGAACGAGTTCCCAGGCGATGTTCTATCTGATAGCGGTGTTCGTAGCTATCGCGGTGTACGTCTCATGGCGGCTCCACAAGTCGCGTACCGGCCGTGCGTGGACCGCTCTGCGCGAGGATGAGGATGTTGCAGAGGCGATGGGCATCAATACGACCGCGGTGAAGCTGACGGCGTTCGTGACCGGAGCCGTGTTCGCATCGGTAGCGGGCATGCTGTTCGCCGTGAAGGTCGGATCCATCTTCCCGAGTTCGTTCAAGCTCCTCGTGTCGATCATCATCCTCGTGATCGTCATCGTTGGCGGCATGGGATCGATTGCCGGTGTCGTCATCGGCGCTGTCGTCCTGATCGGGATCCTCGGCGGCCCGACACAGCCGGGACTGCTCCAGGAGTTCGGGGAGTTCAAGCTGCTCGTCTACGGTGCGCTCCTTGTCGCGATGATGCTGAAGCGTCCAGAAGGCCTCTGGCCTTCGTTGCGAAGACAGCGCGAACTGCACCATGAAGAGATGAACCAGGACGCTTGGCTCAATGTAGAGCAGGCAGCCGATGCCGGGGGTAGCGCATGACCCGTGTGCTCGAGATCACGGACCTCAAGAAAGGCTTCGGCGGTGTCCAGGCGCTCAACGGGCTGAACATCCATGTCGACACGGGCGAGATCGTCTCCGTGATCGGGCCGAACGGTGCAGGCAAGACGTCCTTCTTCAACACGATCACCGGCTACTTCACCCCAGATGAAGGGCAGATCCTGTTCAACGGGATCGACATCTCGGGTCATGAACCGCACGAGATTACAGAGCTCGGGATCGCTCGCACCTTTCAGAACGTTCGGCTGTTCCCGAACATGACGGTATTGGAGAACGTGATGGTCGCCCAGCACTGTCGCACGAAGACGGGCATCCTCGGAACGATCCTCAACACGCCGTCGTTCCGCAAGGAGGAGATCGCCATCGAGGAACGTGCCAAAGAGGTGCTCTCCTTCTTCGGGCAGAGGCTCCAGGGATATCGGTGGGATCAGCCGGCGTTCGTGCTCTCGTACGCGAACCGTCGCAGGCTCGAGATCGCACGGGCGATGGCGACTTCGCCCGAACTCATCCTTCTCGATGAGCCGACCGCTGGGATGAACCCCAAAGAGACAGCGGAACTCACCGATCTGATCCGCCAGCTACGGGACGAAAAGGGGTACACCATCGTGCTCATCGAACATGAGATGCGGGTGGTGCGTGATGTCTCTGATCGTGTGATCGTGCTCGACCACGGAGAGAAGATCGCTGAAGGGGACTTCGCAAGCGTGTCGCATGATCCTGGTGTCATCGAAGCGTATCTCGGTAGGTCCGCGGAGGCCCACGATGCCTGACCAGGCCCCGGTTCTCGAGTTCCGAAGCATCAACGTCCACTACGGGCCCGTGCACGTGCTCAAGGACATGAACGTTTCGATCAACGCAGGCGAACTGGTATGTCTGCTCGGCGGGAACGCGTCCGGCAAGACGACGACGCTCAAGACGATCCTGGGCATGGTGCAACCTTCGTCAGGAGACGTCGTGATCGATGGCGAGATCGTCACGGGGGAAACCACGGCAGGGATCGTGTCGCGTGGTGTGACCATGGTTCCAGAGAACAGAAGGCTCTTCAAGCGCATGACCGTCAAAGAGAACCTTGAGATCGGTGCGTATCTGCGCACCGACAGGGATACGCTCGATGCGGAATTGGATCATATCTTCGAGATGTTCCCCCGTGTCAAAGAGCGCCTTCACCAGAAGGCAGGCACCCTCTCGGGTGGCGAGCAGCAGATGGTCGCTGTTGGGCGTGCGCTCATGGCCAAGCCCAAGGTCCTCCTCATGGACGAACCGTCCATGGGTCTTGCACCGGTTCTTGTCCAGCAGAACTTCGACATCATCGAACGGATCAACGATGACGGTGTCACCGTGTTCATGGTGGAGCAGAACGCCAACATGGCGCTCTCGATCGCCGACAGGGGATATGTGCTCCTCACCGGCAGGATCGTCCTCGACGATACTGCTGAGGATCTCCTCGCCAACGAGGATCTCCGCAAGGCATACCTTGGGGAAGTCGACTAGCGGAGGTACCTCGTGGCACATGAGACCGTTGACGTCGTGATCGTCGGTGGTGGCATCATGGGGATGTCTATCGCCTACCAGATTGCCCGCAGGAGCAGCATCTCGGTCGTCGTCCTTGAGAAGGGTGCCGGGCTGGGGGAGGGCTCCACGGGCGGGTCGTCGGCGATAACCAGGCAACGCTACTCGAAGGTGGAGAGCATCCGTGTCGCTCGTGACGGGAACGTCATCTGGCGGAACTGGTCGGAGTACACAGGGCTGGACGATCCTGTTGGGCGGTTCCATGACATCGGCGTTCTCTGGATGATGCACGATACGCCCCATGAAGTCGAGGCCGATCGGGACAGGCTCGTTGGTGAAGGGATCGATGCTGTCATGGTCGATGCTGCCGATCTGCGTGCGTTGTATCCAGGCCTGTCGGCATGCATGGTGCCTTTCGACCTGACAGGGGAGATCGCGCACGAGTGTGCAGATGGGGATGCGTTCCTCGTCGAGCGGGACACTGGGTTCTTCGACGCAACGGGAGCCCTGCTCGACGTTGCCACCGCAGCCAAGGTGCGTGGTGTCGATGTCCGTATGCGTGCAGAAGTTGTTGGTGTCACTGCTGTGGGCAGCCAAGTCACCGGGGTGTCACTGGCCGACGGTTCCAAGATCGATGCTGCATTGGTCGTGAACGCAGCAGGGCCGTGGTGCAATCGGATCAACGCCATGGCGGGGCTTGAGATACCGTGGCAGCTTGTGCCAACGAGGATCCAGGTGGTGTACAAGGCGCTTCCCTCTGCGGTCCCGCGGCCGATACCGGTCACATGTGACGCCCCCGGCGGCGTGTATTTCCGTCCCGAAGCGGGGGATGGCCAGATCATCCTCGGTTCCTTGCTCGAAGAGGACGAGAGCGAAGCTGTCGATCCAGACGCCTACAATCAGTCGGCGAACCGTTCGTTCATCGACACGAAGATCCACGCGCTACATCACAGGCTTCCCGATCTTCCGCACACAGGGGTTCCCGGTGGGATGGCGTCGTTGTACACGGTGAACAGGCAGGATGTGCTGCCTATCGTCGGCCCAACGGCGATCGACGGCTACGCGGTCGTCAACGGCTTCTCGGGGCATGGGTTCAAAGAGTCCCAGGTGATCGGGTCCATGATGGCTCAATGGATCACGGGTGAACGCGCGGCCTTCGACACCGATGTGCCTATGGAGTTCTTCTCCGTGGAACGGGATCCGGTCGATATCGGCGAGCACACGGTTCTCGCGTAGCGGCCCACGGCGCATTCGATCGCCGGGGTCAGCATATGTGCATCCCTCCCACAGGCCCCGGTTGATCCCGAGGCCTCAGAGTTCGACGCCTATCCCGAGATGCTCTGCATGTGCGAGCGCTGTCCTGGCTGCCGCGATGTCCTGGCTAGCGATGCCAACGGACTTGAACAGCGTCAGAGGATGGAAACCGGGCACACCACGCGCAATGAGCCCTGCGAGGTCGGTATCGGGAGTTCGCCCAGCGTGAACAAGGTCGCCTGCTTCTGCTGATGCCGCTCCGAAGTCGTCGACGACGACGTACGCCTCGGTGACCGTCTGGGCTGGGATCTCGACCATGTGCTCGGTGAACGCACCGATGGCGTTGATGTGCACGGCGTCGCGCAGTGCAGTGTGGTCGAAGAGGGGCTTCCGCGAAGGAGTGGCCGTGGTGACGATGTCCGCGGCTGCCACAGCATCGTTTGCTGATACGACAGGCGTCGCGCCGACCCGGTCGGCGAGTTCCACAGCCCGCTGCGGATCCCTGCTCCACACGAAGACCGCGCTGATCGGGCGTACCGCTCTCACTGCCGCTATCTGATCGGCAGCCATCGCTCCCGCGCCCAGCATCGCGAGCGCCGTCGCACATGGGTGTGCGAGGAGACCCGTTGCGAAACCCGCAACCGCTCCGGTGCGCAGGGCTGTGAGTGTCGGCCCATCGACGAGGCCGAGCGGTTCGCCATCGGAGGCGAACACCATGACGACACCCGCGGGATTGCCTGGTACGGTCGAAACGACCTTGATCCCGGACGTGTCCCCGACGCGTCCTGGCATGAACAGCGATACACCGAGCTGTTGGCGTCGCGGGATCTCACGGTCGGGGTCGAACGCGTGACGCATCGCTCCTATCGCGTCCTCCATCGTGAGGGCGGCCCGTGTTGCGGCAGCGTCGAGGTAGCGCATTGTGCTACTCGAACTGTGCCATGTATGCGTCCCGGTGCTCTGCCCACTGCGGGTCTTCGAGTGCGGTCACGAGGCCGAGAGTATCGTCGCGAGAGAGGTCGCCCCTGAGGATCTCCGCTATGTGTCGCTTGGTCGTGGTGACCGCGAACCGAGACTTCCTGCCGATGGCCTCTGCGAGCTCCATCGCAGCGGCTGGTGCGCTACCGCTTGCAACGACCCGGTTCACGAAACCGGCGTGGTGGGCTTCGTCCGCTGAGAAGTGGCGGCAGGTAAGCACGAGTTCCTTCGTTCGAGCGGGGCCGAGCTCGCGCACGAGCCGCTCGATGCCTCCCCAGGCGAGTGGGATCCCGATGTCGATCTCGGGGATGAGGAACGTTGTGCTGTCTTCGGCGACACGCAGGTCACATGCCGCAGCGATGACGAGACCGCCACCAACGACATGCCCACACAGTGCAGCAACCGTGATCTGGGGGACACTCTCAAGGGCTGCAGCTGCCTCGCTGCCGAGGTTCGCTGCCGCGTACCGGATATCGGCATCTCCCGCGAGCATCGCCCCCTCAGTGAACGTGCCGATGTCCATGCCTGCGCTGAAGGACGAGCCAGCACCACTGACCACGACGGTCCGGGCGTCAGACTCAGAAATGGCATGGGCGGCGTCGATGAGTTCGGACAGCATCGTCAACGTGATCGCGTTGAGCTTGGTTGGCCTGTCGAGGGTGATCGTGGCGACCGGATCGTCCATCGTGACGCGGATATGCTCGAACTTCATCGACGATGCACTCTCCTGAGGCGGTGTCCCATGGAACCACATCGTAGTTCACGTAGCCTGCGAGCGTCGTCGCACGGTTGTGTGAAGTCGTCTATGGTTCCCGCAAGGAGGACCACCATGCAGAAGAACGTTGCGCACATCCTCGATGACAAAGGACGCGACATATGGTCGATCGATGCGACCAAGTCGGTATACGACGCGCTCGAGATGATGGCAGACAAGAACGTAGGTGCCCTCATCGTGTATGCGGACGGAACGTTCATCGGCATCATGTCTGAACGCGACTATGCACGGAAGGTCATCCTTGCATCGAAGGGGTCCCGCAAGACACCTGTCGGCGAGATCATGACAACCGAACCGGTGACCGTTGCACCAGGAGATACGGTTGCGGCGTGCATGCAGCTCATGACGGACCGGAGGATCAGGCATCTGCCTGTCCTCGACGGCGGTGAGCTTGTCGGGGTGATCTCGATTGGAGACGTTGTTCGAGCGGTCATCGAAGAACAGAAGTTCCTGATCGACCAACTCGAGAGCTACATCACCCGGTAGGTGCAGACATCGGCGCGTCCGGTGGCTGTAGGTCAGACGCCGCGTGCCGAGAAGGTCGTTTCGTTGAACGGTTCGATCATGATGCACTCACCCGGGCATTCTTCGGCTGCTTCGACGACGCTGTCGAGCTGCGCATCGGGGACGCGGGCAACTCCCTTGGCGTTGTCTGGCCCCTGGGAACCATCGAACACGATCTCAGCACCGAAGAACTCAGCCGACTCCTTGACGACCCACAACCCGTCATCACGCGCCTGGAACACATCGGGTGAGATCTCTTCACAGATCCCGTCGCCTGTGCATAGGTCTTGATCGATCCAAACCATCAACGATGCGTCTGCCATGTCCATCCTCAGTTGGGTGCTATAGGCGTGCAGCTTAGGTGACAACACTCGCTTCCACGCACATGCTGTTCGCGGCTGCCACTACGCTTGCCGATGGAGGCGACTGCGTACCTGGTGGACGTCACGGACTTCAAATCGGATGAGGGGGCGAGAGCTCCCTGGCGGGTTCGATTCCCGTCCGCCTCCGCCACATGGGCCTTGGTGTCGATTCGAGCCATGTACCGCTCGAATCGGCACCAACGGCCTGTCAGTCTCTGCCGAGGAGCGGATTGCCGCCTTCATACAGGTCGTCGATCTGGTCACCGTACTTTGCAAGCACAGCGCGGCGTTTGATCTTGAGCGAAGGGGTCAGCAGACCGTTGTCCGGTGAGAACTCGTCGTCCTCGAGCACGAAATCTCGCACGCGCTCATAGCGTTTGATGTTCGACTGCGCCCTGTTTATCTCGACGACGAATAGTTCGCGCACCTGCTCGTTCGCAAGGAGCGTCCGAGTATCAGATGTGTCGATACCTTGCTCTTGCGCCCACTGCTTGAGATATGCGAAGTCGGGGACGACAAGAGCGACGTTGTATGGCCGCTGTTCCCCATAGACCATCGCCTGCTGGATGTATCCAGAGAGCTGGAGCTGCTCTTCGATGGGAGACGGCACGACGTACTTGCCGTTCTCGAGTTTGTACTGCTCCTTGATCCGGCCCCTGATGAAGAGGTAGCCGTCGTCATCGATGTGGCCGAGGTCGCCCGTGCGGAAGCCACGATTGGGCGTGAACACTTCCTTGTTTGCCTCAGGCAGGTTGTAGTACCCTTTCATCACATTCGGGCCGTGCACCACGATCTCACCGACCTGTGGGTCGCCAGTCACGTCCGTGTCGATCTCCACTTCCACTTTCGGGATCGGCCTGCCGACGGACCCGATCCGTCGTGCACCTTTGACGTTGCAGGTGACGATCGGACTCGTCTCGGTCAGCCCATACCCCTCGTACACGGTGATGCCGACCAGCGAGATGAACTCGGCCACCTCGGTCGATATGGCGGCGCCGCCTGAGAACGCATATCGGAGTCTCCCACCGAAGGCTTCCCTGACCTTGGTGAATACCAGTTTGTCGTAGATGCCGTTGAGGGCGTTCACGACAGGGCTTGCCTTGCCTGCTTTGGCGAGCTGCTCGCGCTTTCGACCGTTCGCCACGGCGAGGTCGAATATCTTTTTCGTCGCTCCACCTTCGGCCTCCATCTTCTTCTGGATGCCGTCATATACGGAGTTGAAGACCTTGGGAACGGACACGAGGATCGTCGGCCGGATCTCGGGCATGTCGCGCACGAGCGTCTTTGCGCTCGTGATCCCCATCGATGCGCCGAAGAAGATGAGAGCGTGGAGCTCCACCGTTTGGCCGAACGAGTGCGCCCAGGGGAGGAACGATGCGGAGCGATCCTCCTCTTCGAGCGGGAAGATCTCCGCAAGGGCATTGAGGTTTGACGAGATGTTCGAGTGCGTGAGCATCACGCCCTTGGGCTTTCCCGTTGTGCCTGACGTGTAGATGAGACCCGCCAGGTCGTTCCCGTCGACAACTTCGATCGGTGCGGGATCCTGTGATCCGCGGTCGAGCAATTCGGTGAAGTCGATGGCGTCGCCGCCAGCGGGGTCGTCGATCACGACGACCATCTCAAGGTTGGGAAGCTGGCCGCTGATCTCGTCCACCTGTGCCCGTATGCCGTCTGTCGCAGCGAAGAGAACCTTCGCCCCCGAGTCGTTGAGGATGTGCACCCAGTCTTCCTGGGTCTCGGCCTCGTACATGGGGACCCATGCCGCACCGAGCGTGTACGCGGCGTACGCGCCGACCGCCCACTCGAGGCGGTTGTCGGAGATGATCGCAACGCGGTCGCCCTTTTCGATGCCCAGCGACACGAGTCCGCCGCGGGCCTTGTCGACCATCTGCCCGAACTCGCCATAGGTGGTCCAGGACCACTCACCCTCGTCATTGCGGCGGCCGATGAGCGGGTTCTCTGCGTAGGCAACGGTGCTGTTCGTATGCAGATCTACCAATGTCGCGATCTCGGCCGGCATAGGGCTCCTTTCATGCGTGCTCAGACAATAGTTCACCTGGGTCAGCCTCGTCACTTCGAATCCCGATATCCTGCTGGGATGGACGACGAAAACGCGTTGGGGAAACGCATACGGATGGCGAGGCTCGACAGGGGGCTCTCGCTCAGCCAGCTCGCGTCGGCAGTTGGCAGATCATCGTCATCGGTCAGGAGATGGGAGCGGGGAGAGTCCGCCCCCTCGTCGAGTGTTGTCGTTGAACTGGCGCGTGTCCTCCACCTCGATGCTGCAGAACTCAGCGTGATGGTCGATAGCGGCCGTGAGGCCGGACGGGCGGAGCAGCGGGTACTTGCCGATGGGGGCACGGTGGAGGCCCTGGTCGATGGGAGCACTGCTGAGGCTGGCGTCTCCGAGGCCGTTGACGACGGCCTCGGCAAGGGGGCGGTGCACGCGCCTGTTGACGGGGCATCGGCGGAGAGCCACGATGCGGCACCCATCGAGGATGTGGCTTTGGCGTCCGAGACACCGAAGGTGATAGTGACGCTCGAAGACGAAGATGCTGCCGTCGAAGTGGTCGACTACTTCGATCAGGTGGTGCCTGCTGGCGACGTATCCGTCGAACGGCAGCCATCGAAGTACGAGGCCTGGTCGGCCGCCGTCTGGAACCATCGAGACTCGTGGATCGGCTGGGTGCGTGGCGTTCTCACGGCGCTTGCGCTTGTCTTCCTGCTCATGGGCCTCATCTGGGCACTTGGCGAGTTGTGGGATGCGCTCAGAGCTTCTCTGGGTTCGTTCAGCACGGGTGCCTGACATACGTCAACCCACGATGGATCTGACGATGCGCGTGAGGAGCGGCACCGGAACCGTGGCGAAGCCGAGTCCGACGGTTCCCTGGAGCATTGCAGCCGCCACAGTTGCGACGAACGCGAAGATCAGAGAGGCCGGTGACACGGCCGGACGGCAGCGGTGGCCGTATGCCCATGGATCGATGCACGTCTCTCACTTCGTACCCGCGCCGTGTGTGTACCTTTGTCCCCATGCGAAGGATCGTTCTTCTCGTGACCATGATCGCTGTCGTCTCGGCAGCATGCTCAAGTGCACCGTCGGAGCCGGAACTCGTCGGTATCCGAGCATCGACAGATACTGCGGTCGGTGACGCTCGGTTCCTGTTCGCCGTTGCCGAGATCGGCGGGCAGCGACGTGGGAGCCCCGACGAGACGGTGACACTTGTCGCGAGATCGCTCGATGCCCCGGATGTAGAGATCATGGATCAGGCCGAGTTCCTGTGGGTCGTTCCCGATGCATTCGGCCTCTACCGCGCCGATCTGCCGTTCGAGCGTCCTGGCCTATGGGAGATCGACTTCGAGATATCGACAGGCGAGAAGACCGCACCGTTCCTCGTCGATGTCCTGCCTGAGCCCACGACGGTGGCAGCAGGTGACCGTGCACCGATCGTCGAGACGCCAACGGTGGAAGACACCCCGATCTCGGAGCTCACCACCGATCCGGACCCGATGGAGTCTCTCTACGAGATGTCCCTCGATGAAGCGCTCACCGATGGCAGGGAGACCGTTGTCATCTTCGCCACACCCGCGTACTGTACGTCGGCTGCATGTGGCCCTCTCCTCCAGCAGATCAAGGATGCCACCACCAGGTACCCCGACGTTGACTTCATCCACATCGAGGTCTACTCAGGCTTCCGTGACGAAGGGTTCCAGCCAGATACCGAGCATCTTGTTCCAGCAGTCACAGCGTTCCAGCTCCCGTCAGAACCGTGGGTCTTTGTCATCGACGACAACGGCGTGGTCATCGACCGGTTCGAGGGGGTGCTCGGTGAGACGGAACTTGCAGACGCGATCGATGGCTAGCGCGATGTGCCACCGATTCGGGCCACTTCTTTGTGGCGTAGCGCTCTCGTTGGCGGTCATCGCCCTGGCCGGTTGCTCATCGTCGTCTCCTGCAAGCGACGACACGATCACAGGAACGATATCAGAGGTGAGCGGGGACCCCACAGCGATATCGGGGTTCGTTGTCACCGCTGCAGACGGATCGAGCCATCGGTTCGTACCAGCTGAAGGCCTGCTCTTCGAGGGCGAGCCTCTATCACGTCTCCGAGAGTACGTCGTGACGGGTCAGCAGGTGATCGTACGGTTCGAGCGCGGCCCCGAGGGCGAACTGGTCGCGTTGAGCGTTGCAGATCGTTGACCGTGGACACCAGCGACCGCCGAACGCGGCGGCTACGTAGCGAGTAGCTCCGGGTCGGTCTTGTAGACGGGCGGTCGCGCCAGAACGTACGACAGCCATACGACGACCGCACCACCGACGGTGCCGATGACCGCTGTCAGGATGACCATCTGTGCCACCGGGATCGTCGCGATGCCGTCTGCGATCGTTCCGAGGATTCCGGCACCGAGCAGCATGGTCGCGATGGCGACGGTTGCGCCGATCGTCGCGCCCGTCAGGATCACGAGGGATGGATGGAGCGGCCTGGTTGCAGGCGCGATCACCCGTGCGATGCCGAACGTGACTGCAGACAGGATGGCGCCACCGGCGAAACCGGATATCGCGGTCATCATCCAGAGTGCTGAAGCAGGAATCGAGAAGACGGGATCGACGGCCTGCGTTTCGATGGATGGGTTGAGATCGGATATCCCGCCGAGGGATGCAACGAACAGCAGCGTTGCCATTGCAACGACAAGCCCAGTGACAGCGCCGACAAGGAACGATGTGCGATAGTTCGGGGTCATGGCGACGAGTGTACTCACAGCGTGCTGATCAGTTCTCGTTGCATACGTCCGGTGCATAGATGCCGATGACACTGTCGTCATCCGCGGTTCCCTCAATCGGCCCCCACAGCAGGAGGTTCCCTGTGGATCCGCCGATCACCTTGTAGATCTGGCCGAGCTTCGTGTCAGTAGCGAACTCCACCTTCTCGCCCGCGTATATCTCCTTGAGGTCGGCGACCTTGTCACCGATCTTGAGCCCGCTGAGCGTTTCGAGGCTCGCTGCGGGGTTCGTAAGCGCACCGAATTGGATGTCGGAGCGGTATCCGCTGAATACCTCTTTCCCGTTGGACTTGGTCACGATTGTCGCCAAAGGGCCAAAGTAGACGATACGCTCCGCGTCGCCGACGCACACACCGAACTGTCCCGTAGAGGTCTGCCACTGGGTGTCCTGGGTCGGTGTGCCCAGGCTTGACACAAGTTCGCCTATGGCCGTATCGGCATCGCTGCCGAAGGTGATGTCATCGACACCGTCTGTTGTGACCTTGATCCCGTCACCTTTCAGCTTGAGGTCTGTGACCGGAATCGGGTCGCCAACGGCTGCGTATGGTGTTCCCGGCGTCGGTGTGGAAAGTGGTGGTGCCGTTGATGTGGTGAGTCCATCGGTCGTGGAGGTATCCGTGCCCTTGAGTGTCGTGGAGGAGCTTGTGCCGTCGAGTGTGGTCGTGGTTGAGAGCGCGGCCGCCGTGCCGTCGTCGTCTGGTCCGAGTACCTGGAACACGGCTACCGACAGGGCGATGAGCAGAAGTCCGACAACGAGACCTACGAGGAGAGGCGACCCCGGAGGTTGAGCCTGGGGAGTCCTCGGTGGCTCCATCGGAGGAAGGGGAGTGTTCCCTGAGAGATCTGCCAGGTCCGCATAGGGGTCGTTCCAACTGGGGAGATTGTCGTATGGGTCCTGGGGATCGCTCATTCTGTTGTCCTCGTTGCTGTTGGCATCAGTCTACGGTGTCCTGGCCCAACGGAGAGGACGATGTGGCTTCAGCGTCTTCCTGGGGCAGCTGGCCGCCGTATTCGGCAGAGAGTACCTCGTCGAAGGGTTCCGTCGCGATCAGGATCGACTTGTTGGTCTTGGATCGTGTGAGGCGCACCGGGATCTCGAGCCTGTTGATGTTCTCGAGATCGATGGAGCGCATCCGCCATGCAAGGTCGACGGCTTCTGCGAGGCTGAGCTGGTCGTCGAGCGTGAAGGTGTCCGCCAAGCTGGAGACCTTTGCGGTGAGGTCCGCAGGTGAGTCGAACTGCTTGAGCTTCTTGAACAGTTCGAGGATGACATCTTGCTGGTGCTGATTGCGTAGCAAGTCGCTTGCGCCTGGCAAGGATCGCCATGCACCACCCACCTTCTGTTGTGTATGGCGTGAGCGAACCCATGCGAGCGCCTGCGCACCCGACGCGTTCGTGCATCCTGCAGGAAGCGACAGGTGAGACTTCTTGTCGATGACGGGATTGTCGACGCATATCTGAACACCGCCGGAGGCATCGATGATGTCGGAGAAACCGTCGAAATCGAAGATGGCGAAATGGTCGACTTCGATACCCGTGAAGGCACTGACCTGACTCGACAGGAGGCTGGGCCCGTTGACGCCTTTGTCCTTGCAACCGTGGATCAGCACGTTGATACGGCTCTGACCGCCCGTGCACGGGTTGTCCACCCAGAGGTCGCGCGGGAGCGACACCATGAATGGGTCTGCTCCGTTCGTCGGGAAGACGAGATACAAGATGACGTCTGCTGCGCCGGAGGCCTTGTCCCCTCCGATCAGGAGGAACGTGTCGTATGCCTGTTCTGGCGCAGTCGCGTCGGGGACGTTCTCGACGGCGTCGGCTGCATCGTCGACGTTGGCCTCGTCCTCTTCCTCGTTGGTGCCCGACGCCGGCGCCGCGTTCTCAGAGAGTGCTTGCACGGCGTCCTGGTCGAACGTCTCGGTATCGATGCTGCGCCACGAGCTCCAGAGGTTGAGGCCTGTGAAAGCCGCGTAGGCGATCAGCAACGAGACGGCAACCGCCACAGCCCGTTTGATGCTTGACCGCACCAGCGTCGGTGCAAGGGATGCCGTGCCGTCGGAGCGATTCCGAACGTAGCCGACAACGGGTGCGCCGATGTCTGCGAGCTGGGAGATGGCGTCGGCTACGGCGTCCGCTCGTGCGTTGTCCGAAAGTACGAGGATCGTCCCGTCGGCGTGTTTGCCGAGTTCGGAAGTCGATTCTGACCACAGGACCGGCGGGACGTCGATCAAGATGAGATCAGCGTGTTCCGAGACGTTGTCGAGTGCTTCTGCGACGAGCAGACCAGCCAGGGCCTCGTGGTTCGTCGCCCCGTTGCCAGATGGCAGCATGGGGAAACTCGTCCCGTCATCGAGGTTCCACATCCGTGTGGCTTCGAGGAGCGTGGCGTCGCCGGTGGCAACATCGGAAAGCCCAGGGGAGTTGCCGCTTGAGAGGAACCTCCCCAGCCCATTTGGCGAAGCGTCGGCGTCTACGAGCATCACTCGTCTCCCGGCGCGTGCCGCAGCGATGGCGAGGTTCAGCGCAACTGTTGACGCACCCTGGCCGGGAACCGCAGAGCTGACAAGGAGCACACGACCTGTCGTGTGCCCTTCGATCTCGCCGAGCAGTCCGGTGTACCGGTCGGCTGCGTCCGCGTCGGTCATCGCCGGTGCGGGCCCGGATGTGTCCGAGGGAATGGCGCCGAGAAGCGTCAGGTCGGCGAGCGCAGACTTGAGGTCTGGTTCAGACCGGAACCGAACGATGGCGAGCCAGATCCCCGCGGCAAGGAGGCCAGCGCCGACAGCTGCGACGGCGACGCCGATGTTGGAGTCGAGGATGGGCACAAGCACAGCGAACACAGCGAGGCCGAGACCTACCGACACCAGGTTCGGAACGTTGAAGATTCTCTCGAGACGCGTCCTGTGCGATGTTGCAACGTCGTGATCGGTCATCTGCTCCCCAGCGGGTGATGGTGTAGCGGTAGCTGCTGTTCGCGATCCACCAGCTTCGCAATGGTACGGCGAACTCCCAGTAGACGCGTGTCGCGAATCACGAGCCTGGGCTGCAGGCTGTCGGTGAATAGATGCCTTCGATGAAGCCCTCGGGGTCGACGCTCGACACGGGGCCCCACAGGAGCAGTTCCCCGCCGTCGCTCAAGCGAAAGTAGTCCTTCGCATCGATGATCTCGAACGAGATGGTGAACTGGGTGTAGGTGGTGATGAGGTCATCAACGGTGTCGCCGATGGCGATGCCGGAGAGCGTCTTGAGCCCGAGGTCGTCGTCGGATCCTTGCGGCTGGTCATAGCGGTAGGAAACGAACGACGAGGACGGCTCGGTTCCATCGAAGATCGTTGTGAGCTGGCCGAATGTGAGTCGATACGCCTCGTCGGGAGGGCACAATCCGTCGACGCCCGCATCTGTTGCCTCTCCGAGGCTGGCGGTCAGCATACCGGCGACGTCTTCGAGGGATGCACCGATGGCGATCGGCCCGATCGCTGACTGCTTCAACGTGAGTTCGCTCGTCGGGATCGGATCACCTTTGGGCGCCCAGTCGCCGGGAAGTGGGAACGCGAGCTCGGTTGTCGTCGTCTCCAGCGACGTTGTAGTCGCCTGTTGCGAAGTGGTCGTGGCTGGTGCCATTGTCGTGGTGAGGCTTCCCGCGGTTTCCAGCGGTGTCCCGCCTCTGGAGAACACGAGGATGCCCAATGCCACGAGGACGGCAGCAGCGATGCCAGCTGGCACGAGCCATGCGGTCCTGCGGTCGGTGAAATCGGGCTCGACAGGGGCATCCCAGTCGTCGAACGAGAATTCCCCTGTGTCGTCGTGGTCGGATGGGGGGAGAGGCGGAAGACCTGCTGCAGTCTGGTGGGGCACCAGTGGAAGGTCCGCCGTCGATTCGGTCACTGTCGCAGATGCTGGGTCTTCACCAGATGTGTCAGATTCGGATTCCGTACGTGACGCAGTGTCGCGTGTGAAAGAGCCTGCGGCGTCGGCAACGCCTCGGGCGGACTCGTCGCCTGGTTCGGCATCGTGCGGAGCACGATCCGGGTCGTGCGCTGGCTCGATCGTCGTATCGATCCAGGGATTGCCGCAGACGGGGCACAGGGTTTCGTCTGCGGGTCGCGGCGTCCCACAGTGGACACAGATGGGGAGATGTGATGACGTGGTGTTCATTGGGCGTGAGCATACGAACGAACATCGGGTATCCAGTGCTTTGGCGCCACCGAGTGAGCGAAAGCGCGCTACGCGATGCTGGGTTCAGCTACCCAGAAACGATCGGCGGCGCCGCGATCGAGACACATGGCCTGACGCTGTCTGCGACGGTCGCTTTGGCGAGTTGGCCGAGCATGGCATCCCTGGCCGCCTGCCACGGCTCGTGGAGGGCACACAGATCGTCTTCGGGGCATGGGATGCCGCGTTGAACGCAGCCTTGATCCTCGATCCTGCCTTCGATCGCCTCGATCACATCGAGGACGCTGACATCCTTGAGATCCACGATGAGGCGGTAGCCCCCCCGCGGGCCTGGGGTTGACTTGACCCATCCCGCCTTGACGAGCGGTGCGATCACCTGAGGGAGGTAGTGCGTCGTGATGTCGAGTTTCGCGGCGAGGTCCTTCCCTGCGACGAGTTCGTCCTTGGCATCACCGATGCACCTAAGGGACTTGAGAGCGAGGTCAGACTTCTTGGTCATTTCCAGCCGCATAGCAGTTCCTTAGATGGTGAGTTGGTAATATACCGCGGTTGACCGCTCTAGAGCGACGATTTCGGCATCTCGCGCGCGGTTGGCGCTGTGGGGATCGTTACCGGTTCGCCGTGATGAACGCCACGATGTCTGCAACGTTCTGATCGGTGAGTGATGGGTTCCCGCCTCTCGGCGGCATCGCGACACCTGTTGTATTCGTGGGGTCGTCGGCGGTCACGCCTTCGATGACGAGCGCTACAAGCTCCTCGACAGGCATGTCTGCGATGTGCTGGGCGGGTGTGAGGGGGCCGCCGAGTCCGCCAACGCCTTCGAGCTTGGCTCCGTGGCATGGGGCGCATGCGGCCTGATACGCCGATCGGCCCTCGATGGGGTCTCCTGCCGCGAACACTGGTGAATCCGACGTAGGCCGATGGCCGTTTCCGGGTTCGTTCCCACCGCACGACGTCCCCACCACAGCGAGGGTGAGGGCGAGGGCGAGGACAGTTCCGAACACCTGCTTGGGTGCGTGCTGTCTGGCTTGAGCGAGTCTATGCCGCGGTGTGGGGGTCACGGGCGATATGGCCGATCGTCACGTTGTCGAGTGCTGA
>CAYLIR010000006.1:7175-17496 GCA_964383515.1 uncultured Acidimicrobiaceae bacterium | reverse complement strand
CGAGTCGAGGGAGCGATCCTGAGCATCGGCATGGTCGCGGTCATGTGGCTCCTCGTACGTTGG
Organism: uncultured Acidimicrobiaceae bacterium; assembly: GCA_964383515.1. Classification (GTDB taxonomy): domain Bacteria; phylum Actinomycetota; class Acidimicrobiia; order Spongiisociales; family UBA5794; genus JAMBLL01. The sequence continues at coordinate 17,433 of CAYLIR010000006.1, read as the reverse complement.
GGGATGCAGGGTGCGAACAGTGGAGGAGCCGAGCTCGACGATATCCGGGTCGACCCAGACAGGCTTTGGGCAGAAGTGATCTATGGCGTTGCCTCACTCGCAGCAACCATCCTCGCCGGCCGACAGCTCCTGCTCGGCGTAGAGGGAATCGGGACAGCCGTGGGATTGTCTGTCGTGTTCATGGGGCTCATCACCGGTGTCGGCACGAGCCTTCCCGAACTCTCGGCTGCGGTTGCAGCGTCTCGGCGTGGGCAGTCAGACCTTGTGCTCGGGAATGTCCTCGGCTCGAACCTCTTCAATTCGCTCGGTGTCGCGGGGCTCGCGATCGTGGTCGGACCGGGAAAGCTCGCGTCGCTGAGCCCATTGCTGATCGTCATGATGGTGGCTGTGGCGCTCTTTGCCGGGGTGTTCGCAGCGACATCCCAGCGCATCACCCGCGTGGAGGGACTCATCCTCATCGTTCTGTTCGTGTTCTATGCGGTGCTTTCGCTGTGAAGCCGTCGAATGCTTCAGTGGTCGCAGCGCTGCGGAAGCTGATCGCGTATACGAGACTCGAGGAGGGTACCAGCCAGTCGTTCAGGACACGGGCGTATGAGAAAGCCGTGGATGCGATCGCGGCGACCCACGAGAACGTCGCAGACATGTCCGTCGATGAGCTCACACGGATCGAAGGCATCGGCGAGTCGATAGCGCGCAAGATCGCCGAGTTCGCCGAAACCGGGACCATCAGCAGGCTCGAACGGCTCGAGGAGCGTTTCCCCCCGACGATGCTCGATCTGCTGAAGATCCCGGGACTCGGGCCGAAGACGGTCCTGCTGCTCCAGGATCGCCTCGGAGTCACCGACGTTCCCGGTCTTCGAGAGGCACTTGCCAAGCACCTGCTTCGGACACTCCCCGGGCTTGGAGCCAAGTCCGAGGACAAGATCGCTGGTGCGCTGGAGCTTCTCGGCATCCACTCGAACGAGACGAGAACGCCCATATACGAAGCGATGGAGATCGCTCAGAGGATCATGGCCGAGCTGAGGAGCGCAGTGGACATGACTCGGATCGAGTACGCGGGCAGTCTGCGGAGGCTGTCTGACACGATCGGCGATATCGACCTCCTCGTTGCTGCCGACGATCCGGCAGCGGTGATGGCACAGTTCGGTGAGCTGCCTGGAGTCACAGCAACGCTCGGTGCGGGCGAAACGAAAGCTTCGATCGTTGTCGACGATGCGATCCAAGTGGACCTCCGCGTGGTGCCGGAGGAGAAGTTCGGTGCAGCGTGGCTGTACTTCACCGGTTCCAAGGGACACAACATCGAGCTACGGAAGCGGAGCCTCGACCGTGGTTACACCCTGAACGAGTACGCGCTGTCGTCACTTGCGACGGGCGAGCCGGTTGCTGCCCGAACCGAGCATGACATCTACGCCGCGCTCGAACTCCCCTGGATCGCGCCGGAGGTCAGAGAGGGCACGGGGGAGATCTCCGCAGCAGACCGCGGCACGCTGCCTGCTCCTCTCCGCATCGAAGACATCAGAGGCGATCTTCATGTGCACACGGATTGGTCGGGAGACGGCCGATCCAGCCTCGTGGACATGCTCGATGCTGCAGCAGCACGAGGACTCGAATACGTAGCGATCACCGACCACGCCGAGGACCTGGCGCTCAACGGCCTCTCGCGCGATGCGATGCTCGACCTCCACGACGAGATCCTCGTGCAGCGGGCGCTACGGCCGGACATGGCGATCTTGCACGGCGTCGAACTCAACATCGGTAGGGATGGGTCGATCGACTACGATGCCGAGTTCCTCGAGCTTTTCGACATGGGCGTTGCCTCCGTGCATGCACACTTCGACCTCGATGCCGATGTGCAGACGGAGCGGATCATCGCCGCGATGGAGAACCCGGCAGTCACGATCATCGGCCATCCAACCGGGCGCAGGATCGGGATCAGGCCGGGGATCGCCTTCGACCTCGACGCGGTCATCGAGGCTGCCGTTGCGACGAGAACCGCATTCGAGATCAACTCCAGCCTCCAACGGCTCGACATGCCGCCGAACTACCTACGCACAGCTGCTGCAGTACCAGGGGTCCGGTTCGCTGTCTCGAGCGATGCGCACCACACGTCCTCGTTCGCGAACCTGCAGTGGGGTGTCGCCCTCGCCCGCAAAGGGTGGGTCTCCCCGTCATCGGTGATGAACTCCTTGCCAAAAAGTGAACTCTTGGCGTTTCTGGGCCTCTAGCGGCAGCATTCGGCCGTCGACGGTGTTCAATACCTCCATGACCACTGAAGCATCACAGAGAACGAAGTATGTCTCGGCATGGGCCGGTGCTGGCGGTGTCGCTGTTGGGCTGGGATTCACGGAACTCTTCGCCGGGTTGTTCGACTCCGTTCCCTCCGCAGTATCGGCCATCGGCACATACGTCATCGACGCGTCACCCAAGTGGCTCAAGACGTTCGCGATCTCGACATTCGGTACCTCGGACAAGGCCGTGCTCGCGGTCAGCATCGTTGTCGTCGCGCTGCTGGTCGGTTGGTTCCTCGGAAGAGCCTCGACCAAGCGTCCCTGGCCGATCGTGTCTGGCTTCCTCATCGCTGGTATCGTCGGCATCCTCGCGCAGATGACCCAACCAGGCGTGGGCGTTGCCATGGCAATCGCTTCCACGACGATCGCCATGGGGCTCGGCCTGGCCACGTGGCACGGCATCGCGACCTGGGCGAGCGATGAACGGGTGGATGCTGATGGCGGCGAATCCGGGGATATCGTCCGCAGGCGCCTCCTCCTGGGAATCGCTGGTGCCGTAGCAGTGACCGCCGTTGCGATCAGTGTGGGCCGTGGCAGGATCCGTGGCCGGGCTGAAGCGCAGCGCGCAGCGCTCGAGCTTCCCGAACCGATCGAGAGCCTGTCTGGCCCGACGGCGGAGCACGACTTCGACCTTGCCGGTCTCACCCCAGCCGTGGTCGGAAACGCAACCTTCTACAGGATCGACACGGCGTTGGTCGTACCCACGATCGACCCCGAGGAGTGGACGCTGACTATCAAGGGCATGGTCGACAACGAGGTCGTGCTCACCTATGGCGACATCGCAGCTATGCCGATCATCGAGCGGTACGCGACGATGTCCTGTGTGTCGAACAAGGTTGGTGGAAGGCTCATCGGGAATGCACTGTGGACGGGGGTGCTGCTCAAAGACGTGCTCGCATTGGCAGGTGTTCAGGCTGGAGCCGAACAGGTCGTTGGCAGGTCCGTCGATGGCTGGACATCGGGATTCCCCGTCGAGTACGCGTTCGATGACCGCGAAGCGATGCTCGTCATCGGGATGAACGGCGAGGTGCTACCGGCCAACCATGGCTTCCCTGCACGGCTCGTGGTTCCCGGCCTCTACGGGTACGTATCTGCAACGAAGTGGATCACGGAGATCGAACTCACAACATGGGACGCGTTCGATGGGTACTGGATCCCGCGGGGCTGGTCGAAGGAGGGGCCGATCAAGACAGAGTCCCGGATCGATAGACCGCGGCCGAATGCGAAGGTCGAGGCTGGCATGTTCACGCTTGCGGGTGTTGCATGGGCGCCCACGATCGGCATCGACAAGGTCGAAGTGCGCATCGACGAAGGTGAGTGGCAGGTCGCCGAGCTCTCGGCACCGCTCTCGAAGAACTCGTGGATCCAATGGAAGCTCGACGCTGACCTCGCCGAGGGTGAGCACACCGTTGCTGTGCGCGCCACGGACAGGACAGGCTTCACACAGTCACCCGACAAGGTGCCCCCTGCCCCGAATGGCGCCGAAGGATGGCACACGATCAGGATCATCGCAGAGACCACTTGACCGCCTGCGGCAGCGGCCAGCTCGCTCAGGGTGTGAGGTACAGCGTTGCTTCCGCGTCGGCTCTGATGTCTGCACGGTCCCACAGGAACGGCACATTCTGTCCTCTGAGCCACAGCGGGATCATGTCGTCGTAGTGCTCGTTGTCGATGTGCCCTGACTGGCCTGTCGTGTGGATGGCGAGCGAGTTCGACAGGTCGGCGAGATCCACGAGCATGCGCATGGAGGGGAGCCAATCGACCTGATAGCCCTCAGTGGCGGTCCAACCAACGGCGTTCACGATGCCTTCGCTGCCGCTTGCTGGATACGGGCCGCGGTTGAAGCGGTCTTCGATGATCGAGATGCCCGACATGCCGAGCGACTGGTTGATGAACGTCATCTCGTGGATCGCTCCCCACGTCCAGGTGGTGGCATCGGGGCCCAACATGCCTGTCAGCTCCTCGATGCCAGCGGTGAAGGCCGCAACGAGCATGTCGTCGCGTGTCTCTGTACGTTGTGTCGTCGAGTCGTCCCAGAACAGGTCGTTCGGATTGGCGAGCATCGTGCCGACGACCTCGAACCAACGCGAGTTCCCCTCAGGCCAGATCGATTCGGGGAGGTCGTCATGGAAGGTCTGCGCGAGCAGGTTTTTCCACGTGGCGTTCCACACGGCTGCACCCGCGCTGTTCGCGGAGTCTTGGAAATCCCACGATTCGAGTGCGGTGACCGCCGTCTCTCCCGTTTCGCTGATGTCGACGTCTGTGCGGGCGATCGCGGACAGCAGGAACGGCATGATCCGCGAGGCGTTCATGTCGAAGCTGTCGAACTGGATTCGCATGTGGTCTTCGAGCGGTATCCCCGGGTTCGACCTGAGGAGGCTCGTGATGCGTTTCGCCCGGTGACCGTAGTTCCAGTCCTTGGTGATCAGGTACGGGTAGTCATCGGACACCACGGCGTTGTTCGCGGTGACGATGTAGCCGGATTCGGGGTTGAGCACCCACGGCAGCTCCTCGTATGGGATGTACCCTGTCCATTCGTGGTCGTCTGTCCAGCCAGGCACGGGCAACGTCCCGTCCCCCGACGCGCGGATAGGGATGTTGCCAGGCATCACGTAGCCGATGTTGCCCTCCGTGTCGGCATAGACCATGTTCTGGGAAGGGACGGCGAACAGCAGCGCCGCGTCTCTGAACTCTGCGAAGTTCGATGCGGTGTCGATGCCGAACACCGGTTGGGACACGGAGGGGAGGTCCTCATCGAGCCCGGTCCACTTGAACGCGATCGCGTATCGCGAGGGTGTGTCGATCCCCGACTGGTCGAAGTCCTCAAGCGGTTCGTACACATCTGAGATAATCGGTCCGTGGCGCGTGGACCGCACGGTGATCTCCCGGGTGTCGCCGCCAGCGACAGCGATCGTCTCGGTGTGTTTGTCCATGTCGACCCATTCACCATCGACCTCATACTGATCGGGGTTCGCCGGGTTGATCTTCTCGATATAGAGGTCCTGGACGTCGGGTCCAACGTTCGTGAAGCCCCATGCGATGTCGGCGTTGTGGCCGATGATCACACCGGGAACACCTGCGAACGAAAATCCGACGACATCGTAGGGACACGCATCGGTGACGGCTCGGCAATGAAGCCCGATCTGGTACCAGATCGACGGCATCTGGGCAGCGAGATGAGGATCGTTCATCAGATAGGGCATCCCCGTTGGTGTGCGCTCCCCGCTGACGACCCAAGAATTCGATCCGATGCCGGACTCCTCGCCGCCGCCAGTGAGCGCGTAGACTGCCTCGATCGCCGTTGCCGCTGAGGACAACGCCGCTCTGGCGTCTACCGAGGCTTGCAGGGCTGACGGCGTTCCAGCCTCGGCTGGCGATCCGTCGATGATGTACGGGTTCCGATCCCCTGGATACGGGGGATAGAGCTGAGCGACTCGCTCCGGCGGCAGCACGCCGAGCGCCATCGACCGCCCGATCTCTGCGCCAAGGTTCCCTCCGAGATCCCACGCCATCACTTTGCCCCACGCAAGGGACTGGGCCCCTGTCCACGGCTCGGGCGTATAGTCGTGGTTCAGGAGTTCGATGACGGAGTATTCGAAGCTCAGATCCGATGGAGACTGCGTCTCGAGATAGGCGTTGACGCCCACCGAGTAGGCATCGAGGAGGGCTTTCCCTTCCGCAGGCTCTGCTTCGTACTGTTTCTCAGCGAGCGCTCCCCATCCCACTGTCCGTATGAACGTGTCCGTGTCGATCTGCGAGTCACCGAACATCTCCGACAGCCGCCCATAGGAGATGTGCCTCCAGAAGTCCATCTGGAAGAATCGATCCTGTGCGTGGACGTATCCCTGCGCAATGAAGAGGTCTCGGGGCGTGTCTGCATAGATATGGGGGACACCCATCGAGTCCCGGATGATCTCGACGTTGCCATCGAGCCCGGCGATCTGGACCGTTCCTTCGGTTTCGGGGAACGCGCGCGAGACCGAATAGCGCAGGAACAGCGTTCCGGCGACGACCCCGACGATGATCGCCACGAGCGCTGCCCACAGGAGTGCTTTGCCTGCGGTGCGCACCTTGCCGGGTTTCGTGCCTGGCTCTCGTTCCACCTTGTCATGCTGCTCGTCCGACATGCTTGTCATCGTACCTGTATCGGGAGTCGGACGCGCATCGTATGCTTCTGGGATGGAATCGAAACCAGAAAGCCCCACCAACGCACCCGACGCGATCGACGGTCCGCTCACACCCGAGATCCTTGCTTCTCCAGACGCAGAGCCCGAGGATGCAGCGACCGGGCCGCATGTTTCCGAGCCGTCCAAGCTGATCCGTATCGCGTCGATGACGCGAGCGATGCTCGAAGAGGTTCGTGAAGCTCCGCTCGACGATGCGGGCCGCGATCGTCTGCGGGAGATCTATGACAGGTCGCTGACGGAACTCAAGGACGTGCTCTCTGAGGATCTCGTTGATGAGATCGATGCCGTTTTCGTACCCATAGACGAGGGAACACCATCTGAGGCTCAGCTGCGCGTGGCGCAAGCGCAGCTGGTCGGATGGCTCGAAGGGCTCTTCCACGGCATCCAAGCATCGCTGATCAGCCAGCAGATGGCTGCGACCGCTCAACTCCACCACATGCGCCAACACAAGTCGATCGACAGTGGCGCTACTGACGCCACAGCAGAACCTGGGAGCGGTCTGTATCTGTAACCGAGCTCCGGCGCGAGTATCCTGAACCCATGACGCTCTACGACCTGTCTCCGCTGCCGCCGATGGAGGGCCCCGTCCTCATCATGGGGCTTGCTGGTTGGGGCGATGCAGCAGCAGTAGCGAGCGATGCCGCGGATTGGATAGCCGAGTCCGGAGATGTGATCGTGTCCTTCGACCCCGATGCGATCTTCGACTACCGATCGAATCGGCCGATCCTGCGGTTCTCCTCTGGGATGATGACGTCATTGACGTGGCCCCGCATGGACATCGTGCATGTGAAACCGTCGGGCAAGGACGTGCTCGTCGTTGTCGGCAACGAACCCGACTTCGCGTGGGCTGCGATCGCCGAAGCGCTCGTGGATCTCGTCGGTGTGCTCGGCGTCTCCCACCTGGTCACGCTCGGTGCCGTGCCTGCGCCTGTTCGCCATGCCGCGACGACGGCGGCATTCTGCACTGCGACTGACCCGCGCCTGCTCCTCGCTGGCGATGAGACGCTCATAGACGACATCGTCGTTCCCGCTTCTGCGGGCACGGTATTTCGCGCCGCTATCGAAGAGGCCGGGACTCCGGCGATCGGGTACTGGGCACAGATCCCGCAGTACGTCGGGCGTCCCTACGAACCAGCGATCTATTCGCTACTGGTCAAGGTCCGGGGTCAGATCGGAGTCGACTTCGACTTGTCGTCGTTGGCTGCCGAAGCCGAGGAGCAGGTAGCCAAGCTCGATGAGATCCTCGAACAGCGTGCGGATGCACGAGCGTTCGTTGAAGGGCTCGACCTGCGTGTAGGCACGACATCGTCTGTTCCAGAGAACCTGCCGACGGCGGACGAGATCGCCGATGAAGTCGCAGAGTTCTTGCGCGATGCCCAAGAAGAAGGCTGACCAGCGCCTCTTGGTCAGTTGCCGAGGATGCTGACGAACAGGGTCAGCACGATCAGCGCCGCGGTCACGCCGATCATCGCCCAGACCGACCACGTGAGTCCCTTGATCGCATTGATCTGATCCTGCATCGTGTCCATGAGTTGTGCGATCTCGATGTCCCGGGGCCGCTGGTGGGTGGCTGTGCGGGTTGGGGATGCTGCAGGGGCCATCGCAGGTGTGGCTGTGGGCGTCTGTGGTATGACCGGATCAGCCGTTTTCGGCTCGGGTGCGCTCTCCGGCTTCTTCACTGGGGCGCTCTCGGGCAGGACGAACGTTTCGAGTTCGGGGCTGTCCGCCGCCGATGAGCTCGGCTCCGAATCGGCGTCCTCCGTGTCCATGGGGGTCAACATGAGTTTTTCCCCATCGGTGGGATGGCCGAGGAACACCGTTTCTGTAGCAGTGATCGTCACTGATTCGAACCGCTGGCCAAAGCGGTAGGTGCCGTTGCGTGAATCGGTGTCTTCGATCGTCCAACCAGAGGGCTTCTTGGATATGACGGCATGCCGGCGTGAGATTCCTGGGCGGACGATACGGATCGTCGATGCCGCATCGGATCCGATGGCGACCGTTGCATCGTCCGGTACGATGGTGTCTTTACCCTGGTAAGTGACCTTGAGTGGCACGTGCTGTCCCCTGTGCAGGCTCTGTGATCGTGAGGACGTAACTGTAGTGGAGGTAGGGACTTCACCAGTATCGGTCTCGACTGGTCTAGCGGATGTCCTTTCCCTAGCCTATGGAGAGAGCACCAGGCACCACAAGGAGGTTCACCGGTGAAGGTCAGCGATGTAATGACATCCGATGTGAAGACCATCAGTGGCGATGAACCGCTCAAAGAAGCTGCACGGATCATGGTCAATGCCGGGATCAGTGGCCTGCCGGTCATCGATGACAACCGCAAGCTGATCGGCATCATCACCGAGGCTGATTTCGTCACTGCAGAGGCAGATCGTGCATGGGGCCGACAACGTCGTCGCCTGCTTGCCAACTTCCTCGGGGAAACGGAGCATCCCAAGGCGAAAACGGTTGCTGACGTCATGACAAAGAAGCCGCACACGATCGATAGCGGGAGCAGCGTGACCGAAGCTGCCCGCAAGATGACCGAACTCAAGGTCAAGCGCCTGCCCGTCGTACGGCCCGATGGAACGTTGTGCGGCATCATCTCGCGTGCAGACGTGATGGGCGCTTTCGCCAGGTCTGACGAGGATCTGCGTGCAGAGATCGTCGACGAAGTCGTAGTCGGGATCCTCCAGCTGGATCCGAGCAAGATCAGCGTCGATGTGCGTGAGGGTGTCGTCCAACTCGATGGTGTCGTCGACACAAAGCTCGATGCGCGCCTACTCGAGGAGTTGGCGATCCGGGTCGAGGGTGTCATCACCGTCAACTCCGATGTAACGTGGACGATAGACGACACCGGCGCTGCAACAGGTTTGTTCTAGAGGGACCGCAGGGGGGATCGAGAAAGATGGAACACAGCGGGGCTCGATTTCGTTATAGGTGTTCGGAGAGAAGGGCGGTTTGCAGTGACCTCGGTTGAACTCACACTCGAGCCAGACGTCAGCTGGCGAAGCCAAGCCGCCTGCAACGGCAGCGACAGCGACATCTTCTTCCCTGAATCCGAAGAGGAGCCAGCGAGTGCCGCCGCCAAAGCTGTCTGTGCCGAGTGCCCTGTCGTCGAAGCATGCCTCCAGTACGCGCTCGCGACCAACCAGGGTGCTGGTGTATGGGGTGGTCTCGATGAAGGCGAGCGTCGCAGGATGCGCCGCCGCATCCGTGACAGACAGCGCCGCAGAGCCTCCTAGCTCGCCGGCAACGCTGCCTTCTGCCTGCGGCTGAGCCCGACCGCCTTTCCGGTCAACACCACGAAGAACGTCACGATCGGAACGATCGCCATCGTTGCAGAGCCCGAGGTTCCGAGGTGGTAGCTCAGGATCAGGCCAACGACCACAGACCCAGCCCCGATCACCGCTGCGGTGGCCATCATCGTTGGGACCTTGCGAACGACGAGCGCCGCCGTTGCAGGGGGCCCGATGAGGAGGCCGAACACGAGCAGGGTCCCCACTGTCTGGAACGACCCAACGATGGCAGTGGTGAGCAGAGCCAGCATGACGGCATGCGTGGCATGTGGATGGAGGCCGAACAGCTCAGCCTTCTGCTCGTTGAACGACATCACGAGGAAGTGGCGGTACAGCAGGACCGTTGCCACGAGCGCGATCGCCGCGATGATCCCCATCATGACGATGTCGCCGGTCGTGATGCTCAGCACGTCCCCGAACAGGAGACCCAACAACTCTTCGGGGTCGACTCCTTGTGCCGTAGCCAGGATGATCCCGAACGCGAGCATGCCGACGAAGA
>CAYLIR010000006.1:0-7075 GCA_964383515.1 uncultured Acidimicrobiaceae bacterium | reverse complement strand
TCGACTCCTTGTGCCGTAGCCAGGATGATCCCGAACGCGAGCATGCCGACGAAGAGCAAACCGATGCCGGTGTCCTCTGAGAACGCTGTCTGGCGGTGCACGAAGTTGATGCCTACGATCATCACGACCGCGGCGATCGTTGCGCCGACGACGGGGCTGAGCCCGAAGATCATCGCAAGCGCGACGCCGGGGATGATGCCATGGGCGAGGGCATCGCCGAGGAACGTCATCCCGCGGATCACCACCCACGTCCCGATCACGGCGAAAGCGACCGCGGCGAGGAGGCCGGAGAACAGTGCCCGCTGAAGCTCGGGCTGAGCGAATGGGTCGGTGAGCCATGCCATGGTGGTGATGATACCGCTGTGTCCCGTGACGCTACCCCCTGAGGAGAGCCATACTGGCAAGATGCGTTCCTGGTTCATCGGCGTGGTGGTGTTCGCTGCGGCTGCCGCGGTGCTCGTCCTCGAGATCGTTGCTGGCCGGATTCTCGCCCCGTACGTGGGGGTGAGCCTCCAATCGTTCACTGGCATCATCGGCACAGTCCTCGCTGCCATCGCTCTGGGGGCATGGGCTGGGGGGAGGCTCGCAGACACGATGGACCCGGCGACGCTGCTTGGGCCGGTGCTCGTCGTCGGCGGCTTGCTTGCGGTTGTCTCTCCTGCACTGGTAACGGTGGTGGGAGCGGGTGCAGCGGGCGAAGACCCGGGAACGATCGTCATCCTCGCGTTCATCGGGTTCTTCGCGCCGGCAGCGGTGCTGTCGATGGTCACGCCGATCGCAGGCAAGCTGTTGATCGATTCACTTGACACCGCGGGATCTGTCGTGGGGAACCTGTCTGCGATCGGTACCGGCGGAGCGCTTTTCGGCACCTTCGTCACCGGGTTCTTCCTCATAGCGTCTGTGCCGTCGCGCCCGATCACCTGGGTCGTCGGCGGGGTGTTGATCGCTATCGGCGTGGTCGTCGCGTTGCCCAGGTCTCGGCACCTGGTGGTACCAGGCATCCTGGCGGCCATTGGCGTGTTCCTCGTGTCAGCGGCGATCGCGGCGCCGTGTGACTACGAGACTGCTTACTCGTGTGCCCGCATACGGCTCGACCCCGATCGACCGAGTGCCCGCGTGCTCATGCTCGACACATTCGTCAACAGCTATGTGGACATGGAAGATCCCTCGTTCCTGAAGCACCGGTACGCTCTCGTGGCCGATGCGGTCATCGAGACACTTGCTCCTGATGGCCCGCTCGACATGGCATTCATCGGTGGTGGCGGCTACACGCTGCCCCGGATGTATCAGGCGACTCGCGGGGGCACGTCGACGGTTCTCGAACTCGATCCGGCGCTCGAATCGATAGCGATCGATGATCTCGGGCTTACATTGGGCCCGTGGCTCACCACCGTGGTCGGCGATGCGAGGCTGACGCTGCGCGACCTTGACGATGGGTTCTTCGACGTGGTGGTCGGGGATGCGTTTTCAGGACGGTCCGTTCCATGGCATCTGACGACGGTGGAGTTCCTCACCGATGTTCGGAGCAAGATCGATGACGGCGGGTTCTATGTCATGAACACCATCGACCACCCGCCGACCAGGTTCGTCCGAGCGGAGCTCGCCACGATCGCCGAGGTGTTCCCGCACGTTGCCGTGATCGCTCCCCAGGCGTACTTCGATGGCGAACGCGGTGGGAACTTCATCCTCGTTGGCTCGCTCGCACCGATCGACGGCGCAGCCATCGAGAGGCGGGCCCCTGACGGTGAGATCGCCCTTGTCGATGACGATGCGGCGGCATGGTTCGGCAGTGCAGAACCTCTCACCGACGATTTCGCCCCGGTCGACCAGCTGATCAGCCGGCCGTGATCGGTGGTAGAACGGGTCAGGTGACGTCGATGTCGATGGAGTCGATCGTTACCGGGTCGTGCGGGCGGTCCTGGGCGCCGGTCGGCGCCGCTGCGATGGCATCGACAACGTCGAGACCGTCGGTGACCTTGCCAAAGATGCTGTAGGCGTTCGGGAGCCCATAGTCGTTGTGCATGATGAAGAACTGTGAGCCGTTGGTGTTCGGCCCAGCGTTCGCCATCGCGACCGTGCCGCGGCTGTACTGTGTCTTGCTATGCCCGAGCTCGTCGCGGAACTTGTAGCCCGGGCCGCCACGGCCGGTGCCTGTCGGATCGCCGCCCTGGATCATGAACCCGGGGATGACCCTGTGGAAGATGACGCCGTCGTAGTAGCCGTCGTTGGCGAGGAACACGAAGTTGTTCACCGTTTGGGGGGCGTCGGCTGCGTATAGGTCCATCGTGATATCACCCGCTGACGTGTGGAGCGTCGCCGTGTAGCTCTTGGAGAGGTCGATCGTAAGCTCGGGTGCTGATGCGTACTGCTTGGCCATGGGGTGAGTCCCTTCGTGTGGTCTGTCCGATGATGGTACCGGTTGCCGGTACGTGGATTCGTATCTAGTACATGACCGTCCGTGTCAGGTGGTGCGGAGCGAACGTGGCGTGATAGGTCTTCCAGAAGCGGTAGTCGATCTGTGGGATGAAGAGTTGTTTGTCGGATGGCCGCAAAGCGTTGATCTCGTCGGTGAGGACCGCGGTCGCATAGAGGGTGTGGGAGCGGATCTCGATCTCCTCGTCGCTGTCGCGGGCGATCATCTCACCGGATGCGATCCGTCGTTCGAGGTCGTCGCTGTACTCGATGATGCCCATCACCTGGAGCCCGACGGGCACGATATAGTCGGCGAACGCGGTCATGTCTGCGAGATCGGCGAGCTGCCAGTCTCCCATGCCATGGAGCACCCGGTGCAGCATCCAAAGGCCGAGCTGTGCGAGCTTGTAGAAATGCACGGGACCACCGTGGTAGCTGCTCGTATCGTCAAAGCGTGGGAACTCGGCGATGAGGCGCTCGAGGACACCGTCGCCTCGGGCGTACATCGCCGGTGCACAGTCCCTGATGAAGCGGTGAAATCGGCCGCCGTAGCGTTCTGTGAGTGTCGCCCCGACTTCGTTGAGGCCAGCGACACGTTCGTCGAGCATCGGCATCTCGATGTTGCCACGAAAGATGCTCTCGAGGTCCTCCCTGCGCACCGTCGCGAGATACTCGCCGTCGAGCAGCGGGATCCCTGCGCGCAAGGCGTCCCGTATGCAGACCACCATCGCCTCGGTATCCGAGTAGACGCGGCCGTCGCGTTCGACGGAGAACTTCGTGCCCGTAGCGAAATCGGTGAAGGCGAAGTTGAGCGTCGTCTCCAACATGGTGAGGTCGATGAGACGGTCCGGGCCTGCCCCTTGATCCAGTCCTTCGACACCACCTCCTACCGGAAAGCCGAACTCCTCGAACGCCATCCACGACGCGACCGACTCGATCGCATCGGTGGAGGTACGCACATGGCGCGATGCCTCGACGACGGGAAGGACGCTCGCAAGCACAGGCTGGGACCAGTAGCGTGCGGTTGCCTGCGTGGTGTCCATATGCCCTCCATCGTGGCCGTGCAGTGCGACCTAAGGTACTGGGTGGTAGTACGGGAGCCAACCATCGTGGCCAGCATCGGGGAGGGTGGTGTGGAGAGCGAGTCGATGAAGCCGCGCATCACCGTCGTCGGCAGCACCATGATCGACCTGGTCGTGTTCACCGAGCGAGTACCCGAACCCGCTGAGACGCTCGTTGGCCAGCGGTTCACGATGGGATTCGGTGGCAAAGGGGCGAATCAGGCCGTGATGGCGAGCCTGCTCGGAGCCGAGGTGGCCATGGTCACGAGTCTCGGCGATGACCGGTACGGGGACATGGCACGCGAGAACTTCATGGTGTCCGGTCTTGGAACGTCGCACATCCAGCGTGTACGAGGTGCAACGGGCGTCGCGTCGATTTGGGTCGAGGCGGATGGGACGAACCGCATCATCGTCGTCCCCGGTGCGAACGACGCGTTGACGGCTGCCCATGCAGCTGCAGCGGTGCGTTCGATGCCGACTACGTCGGTGGTCGTAGGCCAGCTCGAGGTTCCACAGGCAGCTACCGCAGGCGGGTTTCGCGCCGCGAGGGATCTCGGCATGGTGACCGTGCTGAATCCGGCTCCTGCAGCGAAGCTCGATCGCGAGTTGCTCGATGCGGCAACATGGCTCATACCGAATGAAGTCGAGTTCTCCATGCTCGCTGGCAGAGACGCTGCTGATGACGACGCGCTCGTGGCATATGCCCGAGACAACGCGATCAGGCTGCTCGTCACGCTCGGAGAAGACGGCGTTGCGCTCGTCGAACAGGACGGTTCCGTGCTCCGGATTGCTGCCGATACACGGCGAGCGGTGGACACGACGGGAGCCGGGGATGCGTTCGTCGGTGCGTTCTCATACGGTTTGGCTGCTGGCATGGGTACACACAGCGCCATCGCCCTCGGCATGGCATGTTCGGGTGAAAGCGTGACGCGTCCCGGGACACAAGCCTCGTTTCCCGACCGCGTGCGCAGCGCCGAGCTCCGCGCTGGTCTTGAGAAGGGGCCCGAGTCGCCCTAGCCCTCTACCGTGCAGGCACGAACAGGCTGATGATCCGTTCCAACACGGCGTACACGAGGTACCCAGCGAGGACGAACAAGGTCGGAGGCAGGATCCACGGCGCTGAATAGGCAGCGACGAGACCTGCTGCGTACTGGCGGTCCCACAGGGCTGCGAACACGAGCGGGGCGAGCGCAGCGGCCACGACCATCCTCATGTCGCCGTGAGCGAGTCCAACGATGAATGTGGCGATCCCGACGATCGACGCGAGGACCCACACGACAAGCAGGCCTCGCCGGAGCAGGCCCTGCTGCCAGCGGGTCCTCGACGCGACCCCGGTCCACATGAGCCACCGGCGAATCAGCGGCACACCCAGATCGTCGAGCATGAACCTGAAGTACCGATCCGCGTACTGGTCGGTCATCCCGTCGATCGGTGGCGTCGACGGTTGGGGGATCAGCCAGTCGTGGATCAGCGCAGCGGGGGTGTGGATCCCATATCTGCCTGCGAACCAACGCAGCATGGTCGGCACGGACGTGAGGTCGGTCGTCGGCAGCTTCTCGGGGGAGACCTCACGAATCTCGCTGTACGCAGCATCGTCCGGCAGCTTGCCTTCGAGGCCTGTCCGTTCCCCGACGTAGCGGACGGTCGAGTGCAGGCTGAATCGGTTCTCGTCGATCTGCTCAAGACGTATGGTGCCCTCAGGCTCTCCGTCTATCTCGAAACTTGCCGACCATGGTGCGAGCGACACATCATTCCTTCCCCCTGTGATGCATCCAGCGTACACACTGCTCAGGGGGCGGTCTACGGGTCAGAAGCCGCGGCGCTTCCTCTTCTTGATCGACTTGGCGCTGAACGGCGCCTCCTCGGGGTTCGGCTGCCACGAGAAGAGATCCGCAAGGCGTTCGTCGTTCGAGAACATCTTGACGATCGGGACGTTGAGTTCGGCTCGGCGCTGGATGCCGAGCACCTCGTTGACCTGATCCCACTCGACGAGCGTCACGACGAGGCCCTCTTCACCTGCGCGGGCGGTGCGCCCGGAGCGGTGGAGGTACGTCTTTGGATCGTCGGGTGGGTCGTAGTGAACGACCACATCGACACCGTCGATGTGCAGCCCTCGCGCGGCGACGTTCGTTGCGACGAGCACATGGATGCGGCCTTCGGCGAAGCGTTGCAGTGATTGTTCGCGCTTGCGCTGGGGCAGATCCCCGTGGATCGCTGCTGCTGCAACGCCGAGCTCCTTCAGCTCGCGGGCGACCCTGTCGGCTCCGGCCTTCGTGCGGGTGAACGCGAGTATCCGGTCGTTGTACTCGCTGATCTTGGCAACGACCTTGGCTTTGTCCATGTAGTGGACCTTCAGGAAGCGGTGCTCCATCGTGTCGACGGTTTCGGTGTCAGATTCGACTTCGAACACGACGGGGTCGGTCATGTAGCGGTCGATCAGCTCACCGACCTGATGGTCGAGCGTTGCCGAGAACAGGAACGTCTGGCGTTTCGCGGGGAGCTGGGCCATGATGCGGCGCACCTGGGGCATGAACCCCATATCGGCCATCTGGTCAGCTTCGTCGATCGTCACGATCGAGATAGAGCGGGGGTCGAGTGCCCTGCGTTCGAGGAGATCGAGCAGACGGCCCGGTGTAGCGATCGCTATCGAGGCTCCAGATTCGAGCGCATCGACCTGTGGCCCCATCGGTGCGCCGCCGTACACGGCGACGGCTGTGAGGTTCTTCACGTTCAGCAATGGCGCAAGTGAGCTCGTCACCTGGCTGGCGAGCTCTCGTGTCGGGACGAGGATGAGCCCGTGCGGCTTCTACGGTTGGGGAGCACCGACCCGCATGATCATCGGTATGCCGAACGCGAGGGTCTTGCCCGATCCTGTCTTCGCTTTGCCTGTGATATCAGCACCTGCAAGGGCCTCTGGGATGGTCATGGTCTGGATGGGGAATGGTGCGGTGATGCCTTCGGACGCGAGCTCCTCGATGAGGTCCGCGTCGATGCCGAGGTCCTCGAAGGACGTGATCTCTGTGCTTGTCGTGTCTGTCATGTCTGTCGTATCTGTCGTATCTGTCGTTGGGTAGGAAACCTAGCGGGATGCTGCCGCCCAGCGGTTTCTCTGGCGTGCAGTGGGGGACGTCTGTCGCCCGGTGTATCGATGGCGCCGGTTCGAAAGCTGAGCGCCCAGGGCGGTTTGGACCTCAGGTGGTGGTGCCGATGAAGCCTTCATCGACGGAGAACACGAGGTCGGAGCCTGCGGTGACGGCGCCCGACAAGCCGGTCGCACGGCCGAGCACGGTTGCGGCATAGAACCGTGCAGTTGCCACCTTCGCTGCGAGCCACGGATCGTCGTCAGCGCCGCCAATGGCTGCTTCAGCCTGTCTGGCGAGGTAGTACCCGCCAGCGAGGGTGCCGAGCATCTCCTGGTACGGGGTTGCGCCGGCCAGGGCATCTGCCGGGTTCGCCTCAAGTAGGTACGCCGTTGCGCTGCGAACCGCAGCGACGGAACTCGAAAGCGTGGCCGCTATGTCGGATAGCTGATCCGAGGCGGCGAGGCGTCTGCCGAGCGCGTCGATCTCGTCGAGGTACTCGTTGATCACCGCACCGCCGCG
>CAYLIR010000005.1:0-19734 GCA_964383515.1 uncultured Acidimicrobiaceae bacterium | reverse complement strand
CCGATGAGCGTGCTCTTACCATCGTCGACGGAACCGGTGGTTGCGAGGCGGACGAGTTCGACGTGCTCCACTAGAAGTACCCCTCTTTCTTGCGGTCTTCCATGGCGGCCTCCGATGTGCGGTCGTCTGCCCTGCTTGCGCCTCTCTCGGTGATCCGCGTCGTCGATACCTCGACGATGATCTCGTCGATCGTCGTGGCGGTGGCGGCGAAAGCGCCGGTACACGACATGTCGCCGACCGTGCGGAACCGCACGGTGCCCTCGAACACCTCTTCGTGCTCCATCCGGGTGATGTACGGGCTGTCTGCCATGAGCAGCCCATCACGCTCGAAGACGTCTCGCTTGTGGGAGAAGTACACCGATGGGAGCTCTATGCCTTCCCTTCCGATGTACTGCCACACATCGACTTCGGTCCAGTTCGAGATCGGAAACGAGCGGATGTGCTCACCACGGCGATGGCGGGCGTTGTACAGGTTCCACAGTTCCGGCCGCTGGTTCTTCGGATCCCATTGGCTGAACTCGTCCCTGAAGGAGAACATGCGTTCCTTGGCACGTGCCTTCTCTTCGTCGCGGCGGGCGCCGCCGAACACCATGTCGAACCGGTGCGATTCGATCGCAGCGAGGAGCGGCTCGATCTGGAGGCGGTTCCGCGAGGCGTTGACCCCGGTCTGCTCGGTGATGCGGCCCTCGTCGATCGCTTCCTGGACGGACGCAACGATGAGCTCCACGCCGAGGCGCTCCGCTGTTGCGTCCCTGAAGTCGAGAACCTCAGGGAAGTTGTGCCCGGTATCGACGTGCATGACGGGAAACGGGAGGCGGGCTGGGTAGAAGGCTTTCACCGCCAAGTGCAGGAGCAGGGCGGAGTCCTTCCCTCCTGAGAAGAGCAGGACGGGTCGCTCGGATTCGGCGACGGCCTCGCGGATGACGAAGATGGATTCTGCCTCGAGAGCGTCGAGATGGCTGATTTGATAGCTCACGGATGGCAGCGTAGCCGGTGCCGACACGCTTGTGACGAGGAAGCCGGCCTGGTGGCGCTTCGGCGCGTTTCCATGGTGTGGCGGCGGTGGCTTCCCGATCTGCATCGCCTACCATGATGGGCGAAGGAGGCTGTCTCGTGACTGCACGCGATCCGAACATCGAACAAGACGTGCGTGCGATGGTGCACCGTATCGTTGACAACATACTCGGAGAGGATTCTGGCGCGCCCACGAGCGATGCGTCCGGTGGAGTCACAGACCGCCCAGAGCAGGAGCACAGGGTTGCCATCGGCGGCGACCACGGCGGGTTCGCTCTCAAAGAGCGCCTCGGTTTCAAGCTGAAGGAGCAAGGGTACGAGGTCATCGACTGTGGCACCGACTCGACCGAAGCTGTCGACTATCCCGACATCGCCGCTGCAGTTGCGCGCATGGTGCGCTCAGGTGACGCTGAGGTGGGCATCGTCGTCGACGGCGCCGGAATCGGATCTGCCATGGCAGCGAACAAGGTTCCCGGCATCCGGGCAGCGCTCTGCTACGACATCTCCACAGCGCACAACGCCAGAGAGCACAACCACGCCAACGTGCTCACGCTCGGTGCTGGCCTCATCGGAGATGCTCTTGCGTGGCAGATCACCCAGGAGTTCCTCGCAACGCCTTTCGGAGGCGGGAGGCACGCGCGTCGTGTCGCCAAGATCAACGGCCTCGACTCGATCACTTCGGAGCGATAACGATGACGACCACACAACAACCTACCCGCGACGAGATCGTCGAACTCGTAACCAGAGAGGTGCTCCTGGCGCTCGCCGAACGTGCAGACATCTGTGCGTCGCCCGAGAAACTCCGATCCGTTGTGGCCAGCGGCGCAGACCGTGTGTCGTTCCACGGCGATGCTCAAGATGTTCCCCGCGACCTTGCAAAGTACATCGACCATACGCTCCTCAAGCCCGATGCAACGGCCGAGGAGATCGACAGGATGTGTGAAGAAGCGCTCGAGTACGGTTTCGCCTCCGTGTGCATCAACCCGACCTGGGTGCGGCGAACAGCGGAGAAGCTTCGCGGGTCTGACGTCAAGACCTGCACGGTGATCGGGTTCCCGCTCGGTGCCAACACGTCGGAGATCAAGGCGATGGAGGCGCGCAGGGCGTTGCGCGACGGTGCGCGCGAAGTCGATATGGTCATCAACATCGGTGCACTCAAGTCAGGGATGCACGACGTTGTGCGCAAGGACATAGAGAAAGTCGTCGATGCTGCCCACGAGGGTGGGGCGATCGCCAAGGTGATCCTCGAAACGGCACTGCTCACCGACGAGGAGAAGGTCATCGCGTCTGCGCTCGCCAAGGCAGCGAAGGCAGATTTCGTGAAGACCTCGACCGGTTTCGGCGGGGGAGGGGCCACCGTGTACGACGTTGCTCTCATGCGCGAGACGGTCGGCCCAGACATGGGTGTGAAGGCATCGGGCGGCGTGCGAACGCTCGAAGACGCTGAGGACATGATCGCAGCAGGTGCAACACGGATCGGTGCGTCCGCAGGCGTCCAGATCGTTGGCGGACACGAAGGAGACAGCAATGACGGCGGGTATTGAGCTGAGGTCGTACGCGTTCTTGGACAGCCTGCAGCCCCAGTACGCGGCGTTCCTCGGGACCACTGCACAGGGTTTCCTCCCGTTGGCGGGTGAAGCGGTTCTCTTCGTCGAGGTCGCACCAGGAATCGAGATCAACAGGCTCACCGATATCGCTCTCAAAGCAACGACCGTCAAGCCGGGCATGCAGATCATCGAACGTGTCTTCGGTCTGCTCGAGGTGCATTCACCCCAGCAGTCCGAGACGCGAGCCGCAGGGGAGGCGATCCTCGAGTCGCTCGGAGTCGCCGAATCGGAGAGGCTCAAGCCAAGGGTGCTGTCGAGCCAGCTGATACGACGCATCGACGACCACCATGCGCAACTGATCAACAGGATGCGACACGGGCAGATGATCATTCCCGGCCAGACGTTGTACGTGATGGAGTGCCAGCCAGCTGCCTACGCGGCACTCGCGGCGAACGAAGCCGAGAAGGCCGCCAACATCAACGTGCTCGAGGTGCGGGCATTCGGCGCGGTGGGCCGCATCTACCTCGGTGGCGAAGAACAGGACATGGAGGTCGGCTGGCAGGCAGCGGTCGCCGCGCTCGAAGGCATCGAAGGACGACGGGTATCGTGACAGGACACATCAACAGGAGGAACGCATGTCAGACGCACTAGGGATGATCGAATGCCGCAGCTTCGCAGCGATGGTCGAAGCCGCCGACGCGATGGTGAAAGCAGCCAAGGTTGAGCTCGTCAGCTACGAAGAGACCGGTGGTGGCTATGTCACGGCCATCGTGCGCGGTGATGTTGCAGCGGTGAAGGCTGCTGTCGACGCCGGCGTACGAGGCGGCGAGAAGGTCGGAGAGGTCATCTCTACGCACGTCATCGCTCGTCCGCACGTCAACATCGACCTCGTGCTCCCGCTTGGTCGCAACGACGAGGCATCAGACGCTGTCTCCTAGCGCGTCAGCTTCGAGAAAGGCTGCGCAATGAACCTCGGCAAGGTGACAGGGACGCTCGTAGCGTCTCGCAAAGAACCATTGATGGAAGGTCTGCCCCTGCTCGTCGTACGGCAACTCAACGAGGACGGGACCCCGGCAGGTGGATACGTCGTGGCGGTCGACAGTGTCGGTGCAGGTGTCGGGGAGGTCGTGCTCTACGCCTCCGGCAGCTCAGCCCGCCAGACACAGTCGACGAAGGACAAGCCGTGTGATGCGGTCATCATGGCGATCGTCGATCAGTGGGACCTCGATGGCGAAACGGTGTACGTGAAGTGATATGCCCAGGCACCTGACAGACGCGGACGTCCAGGCGATCATCGCCAAGGTGAAAGGCCGCGTGTCGTCGGGGGACATCGGCGGCAAGCTGGGCGCTGGGATCGCAGCGAGCGACGCTGTAGACAATCCGGACGACATCCTCGGTGAGGGCGTATATGCGACGATCGACGAAGCGGTACACGCTGGGAAGTCGGCATTTCACCGCTACCAGTCGGTCGGACTCCAAGCGCGAAAGGGGATCATCGAAGCTGTCCGCGCATCCATGCGCGAGAACAACGAACGGCTCGCGTACATGGCAAGGGCTGAGACAGGTCTCGGGCGTGCCGACGACAAGGTGCTCAAGAACCATCTCGTCATCGAACGTACGCCGGGTCCTGAGGACCTCGAGCCCGATATCGTCACCGGCGACAGAGGCATGATGGTCACTGAGTATGCGCCGTACGGGATCATCGGCTCGATCTCACCGACGACGAACCCCACGTCGACGATCATCAACAACTCGATCGCGATCCTCTCGGCAGGCAACGCCGTGGTGTTCAACGTCCATCCCTCGGCACGCAGGGTCAGCGTGGAGAACGTGAAGCTGATCAACCGGGCCATCGTGGCAGCCGGAGGCCCGAGCGACCTCGTGACATGTATCGCGGTTCCTACGCTCGACTCCGCCCAGGCGCTCATGGCACATCCCGATGTGCGGGTGCTGCTCGTCACCGGTGGCCCCGGCGTTGTGAAGGCTGCCCTCAAGATGCCGAAGAAAGCGATCACTGCAGGCCCGGGGAACCCGCCTGCCGTCGTCGACCAGACGGCAGACATCGCCCGGGCAGCCAAGGCGATCGTGAACGGAGCCTCGTTCGACAACAACATCATCTGTGTCGACGAGAAGACGACGATCGTGGTCGACACGGTCGCTGACAGGCTCGTCAAGCACATGGTCGCCGCGGGTGCGTACCGCCTCAAAGAACACGAGCTCAAGCGCCTCGAGCGGGTGATCTTCTCCGAGCGGGGCCCAGAACGCAAGCCGGGGGTCATGACCCATGACCTCATCGGCAAGGATGCCGCGGTGATCCTCTCCGAGATCGGCATCACCGTACCCCCCGAGACACGGCTCATCCTGGCTGAGGTATCCGCAGGCCATAGCCTCGTGTGGACGGAGCAGATGATGCCCGTCATGCCGATCGTGCGTGTCAAAGACGTCGCCGCCGCGATCGATCTCGCTGTCGTGTCCGAGCATGGTTTCAAGCACACCGCGTCGATCCACTCGACCAACGTCGACACGATCACCACGATGGCGCGGCGCATGGACTGTTCCGTGTTCGTAGCGAACGGATCGAACGTCGACGGCCTCGGCAACGAAGGTGAGGGCTATACCTCGTTCTCCATTGCAAGCCCGACCGGCGAAGGCCTCACGAGGCCTCGGACGTTCTCACGGGTACGGCGGGTGACTGTGGTAGGAGCGTTGCGCATTGTCTGACACGGAGCACCGTACAGCGCTCGGCGTTTGGGAGTTCTCCTCGGTGCCCGCAGGCATCGATTGCGCCGATGCCATCATGAAGGGTGCTCCGCTCGATGCGATCAGCACCGGCACGACCCACCCAGGCAAGTACGTCGTGCTCGTTGTGGGTGACACGGCCTCGGTCGAGGTCGCATGCGACATCGTTGGCGAGCATGAGCGCCCCTCCCTCGTCGATTCCGTGTTCCTGCCAGACATCGCACCGGAGGTCGCCGGAGCGTTGCTTGGCCCGGAGCCGCAGGTACGCCTCGATGCGGAGGCTGTCGGTGTCGTCGAGACCGCAACGATCGCTGCTGGCATCGATGCTGCAGACGCTGCGGTGAAGCACGCGCATGTTTCACTGTCTGGCATCCGGCTTGCCGACGGTCTTGGTGGGAAGGCGTACTTCATCGTCGACGGTCCCGTCGGCGAGGTCGACGCAGCCGTCGAGGCAGCACGGGGCCGTTCCGGCGTTGGGGTCACGGACAGTGTGGTGATCGCCCAATTGACTCCCGAGCTGCGCAACGACCTCGAAGCTGCAGCGCGGTTCGCCGATGTGGTCGCTGGGTACGGTGACCGGCCATGAAGCTCGGTCGAGTACGGGGAACCGTGGTCGCCTCGATCAAGGACCCGGGCATGGTCGGGATGAAGCTCCTCATCGTGCAGCCCCTCGACGAGCGTCGTCGAGACGCTGGTGCATGCGTCGTTGCGGCAGACGGCGTGTACCAGGCAGGTATCGGGGACGTCGTGTACTACGTCGCCTCACGGGAGGCTGCTGAAGCGATGGAGCCGAAGTTCGTGCCCGTCGACCATGCGATCGTGGGGATCGTCGACGACATCGAGGTGCGCCTGTGAAGGTCGGGCGTGTCGTCGGGAACGTCGTATCGACGATCAACCACCGGTTCTTCGACGGTGAGCGCCTTCTGCTGTGTCGCCTTGTCGACGATGGGGAGGACACCGGTGACTATCTGATCTGCACGGACAGGGTTGGTGCAGGCGCAGACGAGACGGTCCTGATCCTCGATGAGGGCTCGTCGGCCCGCCAGATCTACGGTGTCGAAACCGGACCCATCCGCAGCGTTGTCGTCGGAATCGTCGATGACATCGATGAGGAAAGATAGCTGGGCGGGAAGCCTTCGTCGCGCGTGCTGTCGATGTAGGTGGGAACGGGATCTAGCCTTCGTTGCATGTTCAACCGCCGACTCGTGTCTGTTGCCCTCGCGTTCGCCCTGCTGGCCACTGCCTGTGGCGGCGGCCAGCAGGAGATCACCATCGACAACTGTGGCGATGTGGTGGACGAGACGTTGGAACTCCTCCAACGGTTGGTCGACGACGTCGACACGGAGTTCTCCCACGGGGAGATGACCGTCGAGGCGTTCATCGCGAACGAAGGCAATCTGCCTTCTGTCGACCGGTTCACCAAGGATGCAGAGAAGATCGACAAGATCGGGAAGGACCTCGGCTGCACCCAGTCCGAGATCCAGCAGTCCATGCTCGAACGCATCGACGAACTCACCGCTTCGACGGACCTGGGCCGTTTCCTCATCACAGCGATTCGCACCGGCGGCCTATAGGGCTCGCTGGTCAGGCGGGGAGCCCTGAAGCCGCAGCTTCGTCGAGGAGCCACAGGACCTTCTCGCGGGCGGTGACCCGAGCAGCGGGAACATCGGCCCCAGCATGGATCGCCGCCACGATGCCTGCTTTCGACTCGCCCGTCACGATGAAGAGCACCCTGTCCGCTGTTGCGAGCAGGCCGAACGTTGCAGTGAGACGCCATGCGTCCAGGGTGGGAACATGGTTCGCAACACAGGCAACCCCGGGGTGGCCGATCGCAGCGGTCCCCGGGAACAGCGAGGCCGTATGGCCATCGGTGCCGATGCCGAGGAGCACGAGCGATCGGTCCGCACGCGCTACGACAGGGAGGATCGTGTCCGTGTACGCTGCTGCGGACTCCTCGATGGATGTGACGGTCGTGTCCGGGGCAAGGAACGAGACCCCGGTCGGGTCGACGAGCGACGCTGAAACCATCTTCCGGTTCGACGCATCGCTGTCTGGCGGTACCCATCGTTCGTCGGTCATCCACACCGTTGCGCCCGACCAGTCGATGCACCGACGTGCGAGTTCTTCGTAGGTGGCACGCGGTGTCGAGCCTCCAGCCAACCCGATGAGGGTGCTCCCAGAGGTCTCTATATCGCCTTGGACGATGTCCGCAGCGGAACGAGCGACCGCGGAGCCGTCATCGAGCACGAAATAGTCCATGTGGGCAGCGTACCGTGTCGCGGCGTGCTGGAAGGAGGAAACGTATGGCCGAGACCATCGACATCGCAACACCGATCGGGGATGTGACCGGCATCCTCGACCGGCCGCAAGCCGAGACGGGCCCGCCCATCCTCCTTGCCCACGGGGCAGGCCTCGGCCAGCAGCATCCGTGGATGGCCACCATGCGGCAGGCGCTCGCTCGTTCCGGGCACACCGTGATGACCTTCGACTACCTGTACATGGCGCACGGTCGCAGGGCGCCAGACAGGATGGACAAGATGCTCGACGTTCACGAGGCTGCAGCGGCTACCTTCGCCGAACGTGAGGGCCCCATCGTGGTCGCAGGCAAGTCCATGGGAGGCAGAGTCGGGTCTCATCTCGTGGCCGACGGCAGATGCGACGCTCTCGGTCTCGTGTATCTCGGCTATCCGCTCGTGGCCGCAGGCACGAGCGAGCCTCGCGACACAGAGCACCTCATCACCGTTGCCGTACCCCAGCTCTTCATCTCGGGAACCCGTGACAGGATGGGGCCAGAGCGCCTCATCGCTGCGCTCGCACGGTCTGTACCGCACGGCAGTGTCGAGTTCATCGCCACCGGCGACCACTCGCTGAAGCCGCTCAAGAAGTCGTCGAGGACGCTCGACGACTCGATCGGCCAGGCCGTCGTGGCGATCGGGTCGTGGGCTGCTGGTTGGAGCTGACGGTCACGCGGGAGGAGGCACATAGGCTCCCGACACGACGCGTCCAGCGATCGTACGCAGTACCCACACGGAGCCTTTCTTCCACTCCTTGGGGCCGTCCATGGGGACACCTTCGGCGAAGAGATGGCCGATGAGGTCTCCGATCACGTCGCCGTGGGAGCACAAGACAGCCGCCTCTTCCTGAAGATCGGAGATGAGGGAGACGATCCGATGCGGATGTGAGCCTTCGACGAGTGCGGCTTCCAGTTCGAGGGGGACACCGAGGCGTTTCGCGAGTGGCTTGACCGTCTCGACACACCGCACGTAGTTCGACGAGCCGATGCGGGTGATCGGGTGCGCCATGAACTGGTCCCGCAGGAGCTTCATCTGCTGTTTTCCCCTGGCGTCGAGGGGCCTCTTCCAGTCCTCCACGTCCGCTGTGGATCGTTTCCCCGCAGATGCATGTCGTATGAGATAGATGGTGCCAGCAGACCGGTCGTGGTACATGTCGTTGGCACGGTCGAGCACTGCGCGGTCGTTGCGGTACGCGAGCTTCTTGAGAGCCTTTCTGTGTGTGACCCATTTGATACGGTCGACCTCTTTGTTCGGCGTGAACGAACCCTTCTTCGCCTGGGCGAGCCACCATCGGACGACCTTCGGATTGCCGTTCTGGGTGAAGTAGCCGACAGACCCGATCAGGCGCGGCTTCTTTGCGACGATCCCTGTCTCTTCCTCGACCTCTCGGAGGGCGCCTTCGAGGAACGTCTCGCCCTTGTCGAGCTTTCCCTTCGGCAGCGACCAGTCGTCGTAGCGGGGACGGTGTACGATGAGGTACTCGGCTTCCCCGTCGTCGTTGCGGCGCGCAACGACGCATCCCGCTGCCCAGATCGACTGCTTCGGTGGGGGTGCGATCGGTGTGGTGTCGTTCGCCATAGGTTGCCTCACCCGCGGTTGCGATCGAGTTCGACGACCTTCCGGAGCCTACGCATGTGGCGTTCCTCGCCGGTGAACGTTGCGCCGAGATAGGCGTCGGCGAGTTCCATCGCCGTTGTGACGCCGATGACCCGGGCACCGAGGGCGAGCACGTTCATGTCGTCATGCTCAACAGCCTGGTGTGCTGTGTAGTGGTCGTGGACGACGGCGCATCGCACGCCCGTGACCTTGTTCGCTGCGATCGACGCTCCGGCGCCTGAACCGCACACGACGATCCCGCGGTCGCCCTCCCCTGCAACGACCGCTCGCCCAACGGCAGCGGCGTAGTCCGGGTAGTCGACCGGATCGGTATTGTGGGTGCCGACGTCGACGATCGTGTGCCCCTCGGAGGTGAGGTAGTCGACGAGTTCTTCCTTGAGTGGGAAACCTGCATGGTCTGCCCCGATGACGATTCTCATGAGTGTCCTGGAGTAGTCGGTTCGATGGGAGCATATACGACCAGGGCATGTCTGGTTCCAATGGGGGCCGAATCCTGCATGCGAGCGCGAGCCGATCGTCGGTCCCATCTCCTGTTTCACCCGTGTTGGCGCGCCGCAGCGCCGCAGCGTCGGGGAATCCCCCTGATCCCGAGCATTCGGCGTAACCTCATGTCATGGCAGATGCGATCGTCGTGCGAGGTGGATCCCCACTCCAGGGCACCGTGGGTGTGCTCGGAGCCAAGAACGCTGTGCTCAAGCACATGGTTGCATCGCTGCTCGCACCCGGTCGGCACACCATCACGAACGTGCCGGGCATCGTCGATGTGGAGACCATGGGCAAGGTGCTCGAACACATCGGTGCGGTGTGCACGCGTGACGGGTCGTCGCTGACCATCGATGTTCCCGAGGTCCCGAACCCGGAAGCGCCACTCGATCTCGTCCGCCAGATGCGAGCGTCGATCCTCGTGCTCGGTGCACTGCTTGCGCGCACGGGTGAGGCGCGCGTCGCGCTTCCGGGTGGTGACGACTTCGGCTCGCGTCCGATCGACTTCCACGTCAAGGGTCTCGAAGCGATGGGAGCGACGTTCGATCTCCGACACGGCGTGCTCCATGGCAGCGCGCCGGACGGTCTCACGGGTACTGACGTGTTCCTCGAGTTCCCTTCCGTGGGAGCGACCGAGAACCTGATGCTCGCCGCGGTGCTCGCACGTGGCACGACCACCATCGGCAACGCTGCCAGGGAACCCGAACTGACGGACCTTGCTGAGTATCTCAAGAAGATGGGGGCCAAGATCGACGGGGCGGGAACCGCGACGCTCGCGATCCATGGGGTGCCGCATCTTGAACCGGCCGTCCACCACACGGTGCCGGATCGGCTCGAGGCAGGGACGTACCTCGTGGCCGGTGCGATGTCGCGGGGGAGCGTGACCGTGACAGGGTGCAGGCCTGAGCATCTGCGTATGGAGCTCCAGAAGCTCGAAGCTGCAGGGTGTACGATCGAGACCACCCCAGACACCGTCACCGTCACAGGCCCGCAGCGGCCCGATGCGGTCGACATCGCGACGCTCCCGTATCCAGGATTCCACACCGACATGCTCCCGCAGCTCGTCGCGTTCCTGGCCGTAGCGGACGGCACGTCCATCGTCACCGAGAACATCTATGCAGGGCGGTTCCGATACCTCGGTGAGCTCAATCGGATGGGGTCTGACGTGCAACCAGATGGACAGCACGTCGTGATCAGGGGCACCGAAGGACTGTCGGGATGCGAGGTGGATGGATGCGAC
Organism: uncultured Acidimicrobiaceae bacterium; assembly: GCA_964383515.1. Classification (GTDB taxonomy): domain Bacteria; phylum Actinomycetota; class Acidimicrobiia; order Spongiisociales; family UBA5794; genus JAMBLL01. The sequence continues at coordinate 8,800 of CAYLIR010000005.1, read as the reverse complement.
ATCCGCGCAGCTGCTGCGCTCACGATCGCAGGGCTGCGTGCAGATGGCGAAACCACGATCACCAATGCACACCATGTCGATCGCGGCTACCAGGACTTCGTTGCGAAGCTGGCGTCGCTCGGGGCGGACATCGCCAGGGTGTGACAGGGGAAGAGTTCTCCCTATGGGTGTGTTGCTAAAGTGTGGAACCGTCCCGTTACCCTCCGTCGAGAAAGGGAGACCGTGGATAGCGCAACCGAAGGCAGCATCATCGAGATCGGCTCCGCCACGCCGCGCCCGAAGGACGGCCCGAGCGAGATCGACCGGGACGAACTCACCGATGTGCTGGAGTACATCCGGCCAGCGCTCCAGGCAGACGGCGGCGACCTCGTCCTCGAAGGCGTCATCGGGGGCACCGTCAATCTGCAGCTCGTGGGTGCCTGCGGTGGCTGCCCGATATCGGAGACGACCGTGACCGCAGGCATCGAGCGGATCCTCAAGGACCGCGTCCGCGGGGTCACCGAAGTCATCGCCACCGGCTGACCTGCTTGTTGGGGAACCGGCGGGGAGGGCTCTAGTGTCTGGGCTGATGGACATCTCTGGACTCATAGCATCGGCGGCCGCGGGTGATTCGAGGGCGATCGGGCGGATCCTCACCCAGATCGAGAATCGCACCGATGCAGGCATGGAACTCAATCGAGAGCTCTTCGCTCGCGGTGGCGACGCTGCCCTCGTAGGCGTCACCGGCACACCGGGTGCGGGGAAGTCCACGCTGGTATCGTCGCTCATGGAGCGCATCGTCGACACAACGGACCGTGCAGCGGTCGTTGCCGTCGATCCCTCGAGCCCGTTCACGGGGGGTGCGATCCTGGGGGACCGTATCCGCATGGGAGCCCACGCAGGGGATGAGCGAGTGTTCATCCGATCGGTGGCGAACCGGGGATCGCTTGGTGGCATATCCCAGGCGACACCGGCGATCGTGTCCGCCCTCGACGGGCTCGGTTTCACCGAGATCGTCGTGGAAACCGTAGGGATCGGCCAGTCCGAAGTCGAGATCACGACGACAGCGGATACAGCCGTCGTCGTGGTGAGCCCGGGATGGGGGGACGCCGTTCAGGTAGCGAAGGCCGGGTTCCTCGAGATCGCTGACATCTTCGTCGTCAACAAGGCAGACAGGGAAGGTGCGGATGTTGCAGTGCGGGACCTCCGGGCGATGCTCGAACTCGCGCCACGCCCAGGCTGGATGCCACCGGTCATCGAGACCGTTGCAACGACAGGTTCGGGCGTTGGTGAACTCTGGGATCAGATTCGCGGGCATCGGGCGTACCTCGAAGCGTCCGGTCAGGCGGCGGAGCGCACGATGATGCGTGCAGCAGCACAACTCGCTGCGGCGCTCAGGGAGTCGATCGATGCAGGCCTCGATCTGCCAGGGGATTCGAGTGACCTCGTCGCGCAGATAGCGCAACGCCGTGTTGACCCGTGGACCGCCGCTGGTCGGGTGCTCGAATCGAGGTAGCCTGGGCACGACCGCTAGCAAGGAGCCACATGGAACTCGTCGACTACTCCGTCGCAGATGCTGTTGCCGTGATCACCCTCAACCGCCCCCCTGTCAACGCCCTGAACCCTGCGCTCATCGCGGACATCGATGCCGCGCTTGGCCATGCCGAAGATGACGCCATCCGCGCCGTGGTCATCACAGGCGCTCCCCACTTTGCGGCAGGTGCGGACATCACAGGGTTCCAGAAAGCGTTCGATGAAGGTGCACAGGACAGGCAGGCTTCCGGCCTCACCGAGGCGATTGCGAGGCTGGAGAACCTCGCGAAGCCGACCATCGCCGCCGTTCAGGGTTTCGCCCTCGGTGGGGGTCTCGAGCTTGCCATGGGCGCCGACTTTCGGTATCTCGCTGAGGGGGCCAAGGTCGGTCAGCCGGAGATCCTGCTCGGCATCATTCCCGGTGCGGGAGGTACGCAGCGCCTCGCACGCCTCGTCGGGCCCCAACGATGCAAGGAACTGTGCATGACCGGTCGCCAAGTGTCAGCGGATGAGGCATTGGCCCTCGGCATCGCGGACAAGGTCGTCCCCGACAGCGATCTGCTCGAAACAGCAGTAGCAGCGGCGGAGCGGTTCGCTTCCGGGCCGACCCAGGCCTACACAGCGGTCAAACGTGCTGTGGCGCAGGGATTCGACCGTCCACTCGCCGAGGGTCTCGCCATCGAGTCCGAGCAGTTCACCAACGTGTTCAGGAGTCAGGACGCCAGGATCGGCGTTGCTGCGTTCATAGCGAAGGAGAAGCCCGAGTTCACGGGGACGTGAGCTGACACAGCTTCAGAGCGGCGATACTCTTGCCGGATGGGTTTCCGGTTCGCTCCGTTGCTGATACGGCCAGCGCTGCTGTTCGTGGCGTTCGTGGCGTTCGTGTTCGTGCTCCTCGGGTGGATGCATGCCAATGCGATCCGTGCCGAATTCCTGCTTCCCCGAGCCGATGGCAACGAGTACCCGCTCATCGTCGAATCCAACAACGCGGGGAGGGTGATCCTCACACGCACACGAGCGAGTGAACGTCCCGGCATCTGGGGCCTTGAGAGTCCCGATGCGTATGGGCAGGTGTCCACGATCGTGCGCATCGCAGACGATGTCGTCGAGCGGGGGATCGTCGCCGAAGTCGGCACGATCGATGCCCAGGACGCAGTCCGCATGGACGTGGACGCTTACCCCGACGATCCGTTGACCGCCCACGGCCTTGGATTCGAGGACTTCGCCATCCCGTCAGATATCGGCCCCCATCCGGCGTGGTTCGTCGATGGTAGACGCCCGACGTGGATCGTGTTCGTCCACGGGAGAGGCACCGACCGCCTCACCGAGTCGCTTCGGGTGATGCCACGCCTCGTCGAGCAGGGCTTCCCTGTCTTGTCGATCACCTACCGGGGCGACGACGGCGCGACCCCAAGCGAAACAGGGATGAGAATGTGGGGCCTCACCGAGTGGAAGGATTTCGATGCCGCGGTCAGCGCCGCCAAGCGCAAGGGAGCCAAAGACTTCGTGATCATCGGGTCGGGAGCGGGAGCTTCTATCGTGTCGTCCTATCTTCATGAAGCGGACGACATCAGCGGTGTGCGCGGTGTCATCTACGATTCTCCCGTGCTCGACCTTGAAGGTGTTGTCGAGCGATGGGCGCGGGACACGGGCATCCCAGCGCCGATCTCCTGGCTAGGCAGGAAGCTCGTGCGCGTGCGGTTCGGCATGGAATGGCGCGAACTCGACCAACTCGAACGGGCGGACGAGTTCGCTGTACCCATGTTGCTCCTCGTCGGCGAGTCAGATCCGGTGACCCCGATCGACGAGTACCTGACCTTCGCAGACTCGCTTGGGGACAGCGTGACGACAGAACGGTTCGTACAGGGTCAGCACGCGGACCTATGGAACATCGACTCGGATCGATACCTCGATGCTGTTGAACGGTTCCTTTTCGAGATCGTTGGCCCAGAGTGACTCGTATCGGCCACGACGGCATCTACCTCGATCACGCAGCTACGACGACCATGCGTCCTGTGGCGATCGCAGCGTTCGAGCGTGCGACCGGGGCCGGGTTCGGCAACGCCTCGGGCCACCACGGCCCCGCCCGGCGGGCGAAGAACGCGCTGGAAGCGGCCCGCGAACACGCAGCCGAACTGCTTGGCGCCGAAACACCCCATAGCATCGTGTTCACATCGGGGGGCACCGAGTCGGACAATCTCGCGATCACCGGTTCCGCGCTCGCTGGGCCGCGCACCTCGATCGTGGTGTCTGCCATAGAGCACAAAGCGGTCATCGGACCGTCCCGTGCACTCGAACGGTTCGGCTACCACACAACACTCGTACCCCCAGACGGCGATGCGATCGTGCACCCCGACGCCGTCGCGGACTGGATCGATGCTGACACGGCGCTCGTTTCCGTGATGGCTGCAAACAACGAGACTGGCACGATCGAACCGTTTCCAGAGATCGCAGAGCGTGTTCGATCAGCGGACAGCAGCATCGTGGTACATACGGATGCCGCCCAGTATTTCGTCGCCGAGTCGGTCGATGTTGCCGCTCTGGGGCTCGATCTCGTATCGCTGTCTTCGCACAAGTTCGGTGGGCCCACCGGTGTTGGACTGCTCTACATCGCACCTCGGGTGCGTCTCGAACCGGTCCTCACCGGGGGAAGTCAGGAAGCCGGACGCAGGCCAGGAACATCGAACGTTGCTGGCATCGTGGCGATGGTCGCCGCAATGGCAGAGGTCGAGGAACAACGATCGTCGTTCACATCGAGGGTTGGAGCCGAACGAGACGCGTTCGAGCGTGTCCTCGCCGCGGGCGATCCATCTGTGGTCGTCACCGCAGGGAACGCCAAGAGGCTTGTCCATTTCTCCCACGTGTGCTTCGAGGGGATTCCGGCAGAGACGCTCATCATCAGGCTCGACGCGGCAGGTGTTTTCGCGGCTGCGGGATCAGCCTGCCAATCCGGCGCACGCGAACCGAGCCATGTGCTCACCGCCATGGGCATGTCCGATGAAGCAGCGCGACGGTGCGTCCGATTCACCTTCGGTTGGGACACGCGTCCTGGCGATGGCGCCGAGGCGGCGCGGCGGGTACTCGCCATGATCGGTGCACTGCGGTGAAAGCGCTCGTGGCGATGTCCGGCGGCGTCGATAGCTCCGTTGCCGCGGCGTTGATGCTCGAACGGGGGTACGACGTCATCGGGGTCACGCTCAAGCAGTGGGAAGGGCCTGACGGCCTCATGCCTTCCTCTGGCTGTTGCACGTTGTCGGATGCTGAGGACGCGAGGCGCGTGGCTGCTCAACTGGACATCCCGTACTACGTGTTGGACTACGTTGATGAGTTCACCGAAGCGGTCGTGAAACCGTTCGCCGAGGGATACCTGCAGGGACGCACACCGAACCCGTGCATCGAATGCAATCGCAAGGTCCGCTTCGCCGCGCTGCTCGACCGCACCGAAGCCCTCGGCTGCGACGTGCTCGTGACCGGTCACCATGCCAGAGTGGAGAAGCACGGCAAGGAGTGGAGGCTTCGCACGGCTGTCGACGGCGCCAAGGACCAGTCGTACGTGTTGCACATGCTCGATCAATCCAGCCTCAGGAAGGTGCGCCTCCCTATCGGCGAGATGACGAAGGCGAAGGTGCGCGAACGCGCCGCAGAGCTTGGACTCCGCACCGCAACGAAACCGGATTCCCAGGACATCTGTTTTGTCACCTCCGGCGACTATCGGGACTTTCTCAGGGAGATGGTCCCTGACATGGAAAGTGGGGGCGACGTGCTCGATATGGACGGATCCGTCCTCGGCCACCACGCGGGCACAGCGGGGTTCACCATCGGCCAACGCAAGGGCCTCGGCGTCTCGGTAGGCGAGCCACGCTACGTCGTGGACATCGCTGTGCCCGAGCAGACGATCACGGTCGGCACGTACGAGGATCTCCTCGTCGACGGCTGCACTGTGGCGGAGATGTCGTTCACCCATGAGCCGATCGTCGACGGAGCCCATGTCGAAGTGAAGGTCAGGTACCGCGCAGAGCCGGTGGGGGCAACAGCCCGCCGTGTGGGGGAGCGCTGGAGGTTCGCGTTCGATGACCGCCAGGTCCGCCCGGCACCCGGACAGACACTCGTCATGTACGACGGTGAGTACGTTCTCGGTGGCGGCATCATCGTCGTGTGAGGCCGCTGTTCGTGGCGTACCGGGCACGTGCGAGAACGGTTCGTGGGTGGGGTAGCGTGAGGGTATGGGAGAGCGCATGACGCAAGAGCGATACCGGGAGTTGCTCGGGGAACTGCGCGAGCACAACTACCGGTACCACGTGCTCGACGAACCGATCATCGACGACAACGCCTACGACGAGCTGTTCCGAAAGCTCCACCTGATCGAGCAGGAGCATCCCGAGTGGATCGACCCGGCTTCTCCGACGTCCCGGGTCGGTGCATCACCAGCTGGCGTGTTCGCTCCGGTGCATCACCGCGAACGGATGTTCTCCCTCGACAACGTGACGACCCTCGACGAGTTGCGTGCATGGGCCGACCGGGTCGAGTCGATTCTCGGGCATCCCCCGCAGCGCTACTCATGCGAGCCCAAGATCGACGGTCTCGCGGTGTCGCTCACCTACGAAGACGGCGTGCTCGTCCAGGGGGCGACGCGAGGCGACGGCACGATCGGCGAAGACATCACCGCCAACGTCCGAACGATCACCTCTATCCCACTCAAGCTGAGAGGGGAGGCGCCGAAGGTGCTCGAGGTCAGGGGCGAGATCTACCTGCCCATTTCCGAATTCGAGGCGCTCAATGCGCGTCGAACAGAGATGGGCGGACAAACGTTCATCAACCCCCGCAACACCGCTGCGGGATCGGTACGCCAGAAGGATCCTTCGGTGACGGCATCGCGGAACCTCGCCGTATGGATCTACCAACTCGGCTACGTCGAGGGCGCTCCTGAACTCCACAGCCATACCGAGTCGATGCAGTGGCTCGCATCGCTTGGGCTGCGGATCAATCCGGCGAACGCCACCGTAGGTACCTACGACGAGGTCGTTGCATATATCCGCGACGCTACCGAGCACCGTCACGACCGCGACTACGAGACCGACGGCATCGTCATCAAGGTTGACTCGTTCGCTGAGCAGGAGATCCTCGGTTTCACCGCCCGGTCGCCACGATGGGCGATCGCCTACAAGCTTCCTCCCGAGGAGAAGACGACGCTGTTGAAGTCGATCGAGGTCAACGTTGGGCGTACCGGAGCAGTGACGCCGTATGCGGTGATGGAGCCTGTGTTCGTCGGTGGGGTCACCGTGACGAACGCCACGTTGCACAACGAAGGCGAGGTGCATCGCAAGGATGTTCGCCCGGGGGACACGGTCATCGTACGGCGCGCAGGTGATGTGATCCCCGAGGTTGTCGGCCCCGTGCTCGCGCTGCGCCGTCACGGGCTCCCTGAGTGGCACATGCCACAGGACTGCCCCTTCTGCGGGAACCCGATCGTGCTTCCACGAGGACAGGCCAAAGCGAAGTGCACCGGAGGTTTCTCCTGTCCGTCGCGCCTACGCGAGTACCTCTACCACTTCGGCAGCAGAGGCGCCATGGACATCGAAGGCCTTGGCTACAAGACGGTCGACATCCTCATGTCTGAGGGCTTGATCGGCGACCCCGCAGACATCTACAAGCTCGCCGTTGACGATCTGGTTGCACTCGATGGGTGGAGAGAGACGTCAGCGAAGAACCTCATCGCATCGATCGAGCGTTCGAAGTCGCGCCCCCTTGCAAAGTTGGTGTTCGGCCTTGGCATCGATCACGTCGGTGCCACCGTCGCGGCGATGCTCGCACGGCGATTCGGATCGCTCGATGCACTTCTCGGGGCGACCACAGACGAGATCGAGGAGATCGACGGTGTAGGCCCCGAGATAGCGAGATCCGTCGTCGAGTGGGCGAACGACCCTGTCAACAAGGATCTCGTCGAACGACTCCAGTCGGCAGGTGTCGCAACCACCGACGAACCACGAAGCGAGCCCGGCCTTCCCCAGGTGCTCGACGGCAAGACGTTCGTCGTGACGGGAACCATGGCTGGCTTTACCCGCGATGAAGCGAAAGCAGCGATAGCGGAGCGCGGTGGCAAGGTGACCGGATCCGTCTCCGGCAACACCGATGCGCTCATTGCAGGAGACAGGGCGGGATCCAAGCTCGCGAAGGCGGAATCGCTCGGCGTTCCCGTCCTCGACGAGGAAGCGTTCAGAGACGTCCTCGAACACGGGCTCGGCGAGCCAGCCTCATGAGGAACCTCAGCCGTGGGGGCTGAGCGTGAGCAGTGCCTCGCTGCGGGCACTGTCTTCCATCGTGACGAAAGGGACGGAAACGACAGGGATCGCGAAGTCGGAAAGAAGGATGTCCGTCGTACCGCCAAGTGACACATCGCTGTTCGGCTCGGGCCGTGCTGTGACTGCCCGCTCGGTTGGCCTGCCGATGCCGTCGACGATCACGATGCCCGAGGCGGTGGCCATGGCCCCTACCGCATCGCGGTCGGCATGGTCATGCTCGTCGGTTGCTCACTGGACCTCGAACGTCCACAGGAGCGTCCCAGCGTCGGTATCGTTCGGGCCGCCCGTCCATGTGGCGACGACCGTATGGTCTCCGGGTGTCCAGCGTTCGATGACCTTCCCAGGTCCCGGCACGAACTCGAACCGCCCGGTCTCGGGAATCGCGTTCATCTGATCGATGGGGATCGGTGTTCCATCGATCACGAACGTCGCCGTGTAGTTGGACACAAGGTCGATCATGACGCCCACGGGATTGAGCGCGATGTCGCCGTCACGGGGGCTGTAGCGTTCCACCGACGCGGGAAGCTGTTCCGCGTCGCCCGCTGGGATGAGCAGCACCGAACCTCCGATGACCGCGATGAGAGCGACAGCAAGCAGAGCGAACGTCACGCGGTAGCCGGTGGTGGTCATCGCCGGGATGCTAGGAATGTCGCGGTCGAACGCGCACGGTCGTGGCTACCGTTGTGCTGTGAACGTGAACCCCGTCCTTGCATCGTTGGGCACCTACCCGATCGAGATGATCCGCGAACGTGCGGCGCAGAGGCGCCGCGCTGGCCTTCCCGTCATCGACTTCTCCATCGGGGATCCACGTGAGCCCACACCCGGGTTCATCGTCGATGCACTCGTGGGATCAGTGTCGGAGATCTCCCAGTACCCAACGGCAGCCGGGCTGCCTGCACTCCGCGCCGCGATCAGCAGCTACGTCGCGAGGCGGTTCGGTGTCACCGTGGCCCCAGGTGCCCAGGGGCTACCGACGCGTGGATCGAAGG
>CAYLIR010000004.1:0-19982 GCA_964383515.1 uncultured Acidimicrobiaceae bacterium | reverse complement strand
GTTCGCCCTCGAAGCGCACATGGAGGACATAGCCGACGCCATCGGCATCGATGCGATCGAGTTCCGCAGGCGCAATTGGACAACGGTCGGCGATCCGCTCGACATCGCCCAGCAGCTCGGCGAAGGAGACCAGGACGCCTCTGTCATGCCCCTGGTCACCTCAAGCGGCCTCGAGGAAGCTGTCGCACAGGGGATGCGCGCTATCGGATGGGACAAACGCGGCGACGCGGCATGGCGGAAGCCGCCGGACAGGCCCCACATCCGACGCGGGATGGGCTTCGCCATGGCGATGCACGGCACAGCGATCCCTGGCCTCGACATGGGCGGCGCGAGCCTCAAGATCAACGACGACGGCTCATTCAACCTGCTGGTAGGCGCGACCGACCTGGGCACGGGCTCCGATACCGTGCTCGCACAGATAGCTGCCGAAGTCGTTGGCGTCACCACGGATGACATCATCGTCTACTCGTCCGACACGGATATGACGCCGTTCGACACCGGTGCATACGCATCATCGACGACGTACATCTCTGGCATGGCGGTGAAGCGCGCAGCCGAGCAGGTACGGGATCAGATCATCGAGCGCGCAGCCATCGCTCTCGAAGTCCCCGAAGCAGGCATCGAGCTCCACGACGGCGCTGCATGGGCGCCCGACGGCAGATCAGTCACGTTGGAATCGATCGCACTCTCGACACTGCACCAGGAGGGGCAACATCAGATCATGGCGAACGCTTCGTACGTGTCGCCCGAATCCCCTCCTCCGTATGCTGCGCAGTTCGCAACAGTCGAAGTCGATATCGAAACCGGCCAAGTAACGGTCACCGATCTCGTCATGGCCGTTGACTGTGGTGTCCCGATCAACCCGGTCACCTCCTCGGGGCAGGTCGAAGGCGGCATGGTGCAGGCACTCGGCTATGGCCACTGTGAAGAGATGGCATACGACGAGGACGGGACCATGGTCAACGCGAGCTTCGGCCCGTACAAGATCTATCGAGCCGATGAGATGCCACGCCTCGAGGCCATCCTCGTCCAGACAGTGGAGGCAAGCGGGCCGTTCGGTGCCAAGGCGATCGCTGAGATACCCAAAGATGGGGTTGCCCCTGCAATGCGCAACGCTATCGCCGATGCGACAGGTGTTCGAATCAACGATATTCCGTTCACACCCGAGCGCGTCTGGCTGGCCCTCCAGGAAGCGTGAACAACGTAGACCATCGAGGGCTCCTTGCTGAGCTGGTGGACGCCGTCCATGCCGGCCGATCGGCCGCGACAGCAACGATCGTTGACACCTCGGGATCCGTGCCGAGGCGGGCAGGGACGAAGATGCTCGTATTCGACGACGGCACAGCATCGGGAACCGTCGGAGGCGGTGAAGTGGAAGCACTCGTCATCAGCGATGCACTCGACGCCATCGCTGCAGGCAGGACCCGCCTGACCACATATACCCTGCAGGAACCACTTCGGGGAGACCCCGGGGTCTGCGGTGGAACCATGACCATTGCATTGGAGCCCTATATGCCACCCCCAACCGTCTTCGTCATCGGAGCTGGCCACGTCGGACGCGCCGTGATCGACCTCGCCCACTGGCTTGGCTACCGCACGATCGCTGTCGACGACCGTGCCGAGCTCGTCACCGCAGAGGCGCTGCCGAATGCTGACATTCGCTTCGGCGGTGACGTCGCTGATGCCATCGCGGCCAATCCGATCACTCACGACACCTCGGTCGTCGTTGTGACTCGGAGCTTCACCATGGACGCCCAGATCGTGCCGCTCCTGCTCAAGACCCCGGCGCACTACATCGGCGTCATGGGAAGCAAGCGCCGTTGGTCCTCGACCCGAGCAGCGCTTGGAGAAGTCGAGGTGTCGGATCAGGACCTCGCCCGCATCCATGCACCCATCGGCATCGAGATCGGCGCAGAGTCTGTAGAGGAGATCGCCGTGTCGATCATGTCCCAGGTCATCGCGTCTTCAGGGGACAGACCGGGTGACTGAGCTCTTCGACCATGTCATCGTCGTTCGCGGCGGCGGAGACATCGGGTCAGGTGTCGTCTGGCGCCTGCGCCGTGTGGGCTTCCCCGTCATCGTGACTGAACTGGAGCGACCGCTCACCATCCGCAGAACCGTTGCATTCTCATCGGCAGTCACCAACGGGGCGGTGACGATCGAGGGCATCGAAGGCGTGCGTGCAGTTGATGCCGCCGATGCGCTCGACCGGGCTGCAAGCGGCACCGTGGGCGTGCTCGTGTCGCCGGAGATCCCCGATGTCGGTGCCTCCGTGATCGTCGATGCACGGCTGGCCAAGCGGAACCTGGGGACGACGCGGGACCAGGCACCGTTCGTCGTCGCCCTCGGGCCGGGGTTCACCGCTGGAGACGACTGTGACGCGATCGTTGAAACCATGCGCGGCCACGACCTCGGTCGCGTCCTGTGGAAAGGGTCCGCCATCCCGGACTCCGGCGTGCCAGGCATCATCGGTGGCGAGTCCACGAGGCGTGTCATCCATGCTGCAAGCGACGGATCCCTGACCTGGGATGTGGACTTCGGCGACCTCGTCGAACAAGGCCAACGCATGGGCCAGATCGGCAGCACCCCGGTCACTTCCATGATCACCGGAACGGTTCGCGGCCTCCTGATGGACGGAGACGTGTCCACCGGGCTCAAGATCGCCGATGTCGATCCCCGGTTCGATCCGAGCGCCATCAGCAGGGTCTCGGACAAATCCCTCTCGGTGGGAGGCGGGGTTCTCGAGGCGATCCTTGTCTGGCTCAACGGTCGGCGCTGATGCCCAGGGCACTGGCAGAGCGTCTCGACCTCGGACCGCGCGAGCTCGTTTCGATCGTTGGCGCAGGCGGAAAGACGACGATCCTGCACACACTTGGCAGCGAACTGGCGGCAACAGGGCGCCCGACCTTCCTTACGACAACGACGCGTATGGCGCGCGGCCAGGTGTCAGACCCTGTTGTATGGTCTGATCGTGCAGCAGACATCGCTGCTGGCGCCGTGGCCGGTTCCCCCCTGTTCGTCCTCTCTGGCGACGACGCCGGCAAGGTCGTAGGCCTCTCCCCCGCAGCTGTCAACAGACTCTATGCTCAGGTCCTCTCCGGGTACGTCATCGTCGAGGCCGACGGAGCACGCTCGATGTCGATCAAGGCCCCTGGCAGGCACGAACCGGTCATTCCCTCCGCAAGCAGTCTCGTCGTCGCTGTCGTCGGAGCTGACGCCCTCGGCGAACGCATCGCAGACGTTGCCCACAGGCCCGATGCGATGGCTGCCCTCGCTGGCGTGACCATCGACGATATCGTGACCCCCCAGATAGCTGCTGCGACGATACTCCACGCCGATGGTGGCCTCAAGGCGATACCGGAAATGGCACGCGCGGTTGTTGTGATGACGAAAGTTGGCGCCGCGGATCGGCGAGACGTGGCAGCGTTCGCGGAGATGGTGGAAGGACATCGGCGCGTTGACCGGGTGCTCACGATCGCGTAGTGTCAGCGCCGGGCTACCAGCGCCGTTCATCGAGCCAGGAAACGATGGCGGCCGCAACGTCTTCCCAACGTGACTCGAGCATCATGTCGTGTCCCATACGTTCGAACATGACGGCTTCCGTGCCGTACCCACCGGCTGTCGATCGTATCTCACCTGGAGAGAAGATGGCATCGCGTTCGGCTCCGAGGACCAACATGGGAACGTCTATGCGCGACGGGCGAGGGAGCCATGTGATCATCTGGAGGTACGCGAGATAGGACTCGTCCTGAAGCCGTTCTGCGTAGGTGCGAGCGAGATCCGCATCCATGTCGGGTCCGAACAGCAGCGACTGGGCTCTGCGGGGTTCGTCGACGATCGGGCCGAGCGACAGCGTCAGGTTCGCCCGCAGGAACGCAACGGGATACCGGATGGCGACCCGAGCTGTCGCGCCGATCGCACCTGACCGCGGCACGGAGGCAACGAGGACACCGGCTCTCGCACCGTAGCGTTCGAGGTACTTCTGAACCACGAGGCCGCCCATCGAATGGCCGATGAGCACGGGAACAGCATCGAGGCCTTCAACGACACGGCGAACGTCCGCGACGTACCGGCCAACCGTAGTCCTGCGAAGGTTCCCCGGCGTCTTGCCGTGGCCGGTCAGGTCGATCGCATACGACGTGAATCCGTGGTCCGCGAAGTAGCCGGTGAAGTGCTCCGTCCAACACCAGCTCGCATGCCATGCACCGTGCACGAAGAGCAGCGGCGGAAGACCATCGTTCCTCCGCGCACTCGTCATCGTGTAGGCTGGTTCCACCCCTCCATCATATCGCCGCTCCTCCTCCACACCCGTTGGGCCCACGACCCACGGCACCTGCTCACATCGAAACCATCGATACTACCTTTGTGCGATGATGCACAAGAGCCTCATCGTGCTTGCCGTATCGCTGTCGGCGGTGTTCCTGAGCGCATCGGCAGCATTCGCCACCTGGTCCATCGTGGCGGTAGACAACGAGACGGGTGAGGTTGGCGTCGCCGTAGCGAGTTGCGTCGGGTTCGAAGTGTCTGTCGTGCCCGTCCTCGTTCCCGGTGTCGGAGCAGGTGCCTCTCAGGCGAACATCTCGCTTCCGTCTGGCCAGCGTATGGCCGACGCGATCGCATCCGGTCTGAGTGCACAGGACACCATCGATGCTGTCCTCGCTGCCGACGATGCAACAGAGGAACGCCAGTTCGGTGTCGTAGTGCTCGGTGATAGCGGTGCAGGTTGGACCGGTGGCGATACCCTCGACGTGGCACTCGACGAACGCTCGCGCGATGGCACGGCTTCGGCCCAGGGGAACATCCTCGCGTCGCGCGATGTGGTCAGCGATGCCCTCGAAGCGTTCGACGCTGCCAGCGGAAACCTTGCTGATCGCCTGGTCACAGCCCTCGTTGCTGGAGCCGACGCTGGAGGAGATGCTCGCTGTGATGAACAAACGGCAACCGCCGCGGCTCTCGTTGTTGCACAACCCGGCGACGATGTCTACACCCATACAGCAGACACACCGAACGGTCCCGATACAAGCGACGAGAGCTTGCCAGCCGTTTTCGTGTCCGTGCTCGTCGAACGGGGCGGCGATCGAGCTCCGGATCGACTCGCTGCCGCGTGGGCATCTGCTGAGGACACCAGCGGTAGTCGACCCATCGCGATCCGAGAGGTCGACCCGGGCGCCGACATCGCGACAAGCAGATCACTATCGGGAGCCACGCTGGTGCTCGGCGCCGTGTTCCTGGTAGGCATCGCCGTCGCCGCATGGCTCATCTACACCCGCGAGAAGCCATCGCGCGACTGATGCGCCCCATTCTGTGGGCTCAGGACACTGTATGCGGCTTCTCCAATCCCGGGCGTGCGGCAGCGACCGGCCCCCAGCGTCAGATCACTGGGGGCACAACGCGAGTACCGCTTGTTGTCGCAACGGGAACCTCTGGCATAGACGCGTGAAGGCCTCTCCAGAGCGCGTACATCGTTGCCGCCGGCTCGAGCGATACGGCGTCTCCGTCCTGTGCGAAGTCTCCCGGCGAAGCAGACACAACAGCGAACGACTCGTCGAACCTCGCCGTCACCATTGGGCCTACATATTCCACCATGCCGTTGATCGACAGCATGTGGGTTGTTCCGTCGAATCTCGCCGACACGACCGTCGCATCGCCATCGCTGCGCACCATGAACGCGTTCGTATCCTCTGCATCGAACTCCGCTTGGTTGAGGTACAGCCGCGGCTTGTCCTTGTATGGCTTCCCCGATGTCGGGCAAGCTGTCACGCAGTTGCCGCATTCGTTGCAGAAGTCTGTCAGTACGGCGATCTGATACGCCTGCTCGACAACGAACGCCTTTCGCCCGGATTCGACGAGCGCGCCGCCTTCGACCGCATAGACGGGAAGGTCGCTTGAGAACGGTTCGGTCTGGTAGGTCATCAGCGCAAGATTCGGGCACACACCGACGCACAAGCTGCAGATCGTGTCGCAATCGACGCACCTGCTCGCCTCGCGTTGTGCCTCCTCAGGTGTGTACATCAGCATCGTCTCGTTGAAGTTGTTTCGCACCGTCAGCGGCGTGAACTTCGCCGGGACCCTGTACGCCCGCCTGGCCCTGCGCTGGACAAGCGCAGCAAGATCCTCTGGCACTGGCATCGGCTTGGGCTCATCTTCGAGTTTCCCACCGAGTGCCCGGATGATCGACGCTGCAGCCGCTTTGCCGTCTGCAGCGGCCTTGACGATCGACGACGGGCCGTCTGCTGCGACATCTCCACCTGCATACACACCAGGGATCGAAGTCTCGTAGGTCTCAGGGTCGACTGCGATGTAGCCGCGGGACGTCAGCTCCGGCATCTCATCCCCGAAGAAATCGAGGAGCGAGTGCTGACTGATCGCGAGGATCAACGTGTCGAGCGGGATCTCGAACTCAGAATCTGGTACATCGTGGGGGATCTTCCTGCCAGACGAGTCACGGTCCCCCGTGAACTCCGTCTTCGTGGCGATGAGCCCTTCGAGTTTCCCATCTTCGACGTGCAGACCCTTCGGGTTCGTCATCTCGACGATGTTGATGCCCTCTTCGATGCATGCATGGATCTCCTCAGGGTCTGCAGGCATCTGATCCTTCGACCTGCGGTAGATGAGTGAGACGTCCGCCGCACCGACCCGCCAAGCCGACCGCACGCAGTCCATCGCGGTGTCGCCTGCGCCGATAACGCCGACGCGAGGCCCGACAGGCATCGGCGTTCCTTCGCGCACGCTCCGCAGGAAGCGCAACGCATCGATCACGCCTTCGGCATCCTCGCCTGGGACACCGAGATACTTCGGGAGTTGTGCCCCTACCGCTACGAAGATCTTCTCGAATCCTTGATCCCGCAGCTCGGCAAGGGTGAAGTCCCTCCCTGCCATCTGGTTGTACTTGATCTCGACTCCGAGTTCGTCGAGGATCGCGAGGTCCTTGTCGATCTCGTGCTGGGGTAGCCGGTACTCAGGAATCGCTCCACCGACCATCCCGCCAGCGTATGCACGAGCTTCAAAGATCGTGACAGACACGCCCGCTCGCCCGAGTTCTTCCGCCGCAGCGATACCAGCCGGACCTGCGCCGATGATGGCGATCTTCCCCTCTGCAAGCTTCCGTGTGGCAGGGACGCGAGGCCACTGTTCGTGTGACATGATGAATCGCTTCATGTCCCGGATCGCCAACGGCTGATCGAGATGAGTGCGGATACATGTCGTTTCGCACAGGTGGTCGCAGACGCGTCCGAGGATCGATGGCAGCGGGTTGTCCGCCCGTGTGATGTCGACGGCATCATCGAACCTGCCCTCGCGAACAGCCCGCATGTAGGCAGGGACGTCCTGTGACACCGGGCATTCGTCGACGCACGGTGCCTCGATGCAGTCGAAGAGACCCAACTTGCGGCTCGTCTTGGACTTGTCTGTGCGGAACGAATCGTTGCGATATCGCCAGTTCTGCCGAACCGCCTCTGCATACCCGCGCAGGTTGATCCGCGCCAGGGTACGCATCGTGACGGCGACCAGCGTGTGGGTACGCTCGTCGTCGTATCCCTTCTCGTCGGCCCAAGCGCTGATGACCTCCGGGATGGTGATCTCCCACTCGCCTGTGAGGTACATGGCTAGATCGTGCGCATCGTCGTGGCTGAACAACAGGCTCGTGTCCATGAGGACCGCTGCGGTGAGCATCTCGGCGAACGCTGCGAAGTGGCGCTCTTCGAGGGCGGTCCTGCCGATGAAGTCGGGGATCGACGCTGCTTCGGCCTTGTCGAGATTCAGGTTGAGTTCCTCGATGTACTGCGGCATGCGCAAGTACCCGCCCGTCTTGAGAAGATCGGAGCACACGGTGATCGTTGCCATCCCGGATCGGACAAGATCGGACACGTTGAACGCATCTGCCCCACCGGCAAACGACAGGAGCATGTCTCCGCGGAACTCCTCGGACAACCTGTGGGCAAGGTTCACGGTGACAGCATGGAGCGCACGCCCAGACATGTACATCATGTCGTCATCAGGGAACGTCTGCCGATGGTTCTCGACCTCAAGCGTATTCGACAGCTTGAGACCGAACACGCGCCCCTCGTTGCGGGCGACCCGCTTGAGGTTGTGGAACATGGGGATAGCATCTTCGTACTTGAGGTCATGCCCGAACGCCTCGTCAGGGATGACGACGTCACCGAACCCGAGTTCATCGTTGATGATGCCCCGCACGCGGTCAGCGCCGAGCAGCGTCGGATTGCACTTGACAGATGTATGAAGCCCACGTTCGGTGAGCAGGTAGCTCGAGATCTGTTCGATCTCATCGGGTGGGCATCCATGCATGGTCGACAGGGTCACCGTGTTGGACACCTGAGCGGGGATGTCGATCTCGGTGACTCCCGGGTACCGCTGCGCCACGATCTCGACATACGGGGCGAGATACTCGGATGCATCGCCCATGGTGTCGAGATACCACTGCACGTTCGGCTTCAAGATGCCCTGGAGATCGTAGCCGACGCTCATGTTGAAGATCATCCCCGGCTCGTCACCAGGCAACCCAAGCTTGTGATGGAGGGCATGGATCAACACCCATGCACGCAGATACTCGTCGAAGGATTGGTAGACCTTCAACTCCTGGGACCACTCCACGTTGTATCCCTCATCCTCGAGGTCGATACATGGTTTGTTCACCTCGAGCTCGTCGAGGGTCTGAACGGTCTTCAACTCGATGAATCGCGCCCCCACCAGCCACGCCACGATGATGTTCTGCGCCATCTGCGTGTGCGGCCCAGCAGCGACGCCGAATGGTGTTTCGAGCGTCGTGTCGTAGTTCGGGACACGGAATCGGTCCTCGGCGCTCGGTGTGAAGAACGCACCTCGCGGGATCCCGAAGATCGAGTCCTTCTCCTCAAGCTCGGTGAAGACCCAATCCGTGAGTTGCTCCATCGTGATGGGCTGGAAGCGGTCGGACATTGTGGGGCTCCTCTCGACTACAGACGGCTGTGCAGGCGAGCGGCCTGCTCTCGTGCTTTGGCTCTGATCTCTTGGGCATCGACGCGGGTCGGCGCACCGTCTTTGTACACGACCTCGCCGTCGACCTTGACTTCGACGGGATGGATGCCTGCGGTGAACGCTATGTGCCACGGATCCATCGGGTCGTAGCTCCATGTGACCTCATCCTGCCGTGCCTCTGGAACGATATTCCATCCTTCTTCAAGCCATGCCCATGCCGTGTCAGGGACAGCGGTGACATCCACAGAACGTTGCATCACATACGCGAGCCTGAACGATTCGATCATGTTCGCGCCGATGCCATCCGTTCCAAGCGCGACGGGATTCGTGAAGCGAGCGGGATTCGCATAGCCGACACCGTTGTTCAGGTTCGAACGCGGATTGTGCAGGATCGTCCCCTTGAGGTTGTGATCAGTCGGGAGGTAGACACAGTGGCTCAGGAGCCAACGTTCGTTGGTCAGACCAGAGAGCCGTTCGTGAGCATCGGCATCCCCAGGGCCCTCCGCCACGTGGATGTGCACACCGACACCGAATTCGTCGGCAAGGGATGCCGCTCCTTCGAGAGACTCGTCTGAGCAGGTGAAGGCCGCATGAACGCCCACGAGGCACTTTCCGCCTTCTTCGAGGAACCTGCGATTCTCCTCTAGACCTCGACGCGCCCCGTCGGCGCCATTGCGATCGCTGACGCCGTACCCGGTCACAACTCGAACGCCAACCTCCTCACATGCTTTCGCTATGACCGACAGCGAGCCTTCGATGGCGTTCGGAGTCTCGTTGTGGTCGACGATGGCCGTTGTGCCTGCTTCGAGAGCTTCGAGTGCGCCGAGCTTGGCAGACCATTCGAGCATCTCGAGGTCCAGTGCCGAATCGAGGCGCCACCACACCTGCTCGAGGATCTCCTGGAAGTTCGTTGCGACCTTCGGTGGTGCTGGCATACCCCTGGCCAACTCCGAATAGAGGTGGTGGTGTGCGCAGACGAGTCCTGGCGTAGTGGCGGTCATTCAGCTACCTATCTCGAGCGGTTCGTGTACGTTCATCGGCAGGCGGGTTCTCCACTTTCCGTCGACCTCATGGTAGGCACCAGCTACCGCACCGGCGGTCGGGACGAGACCGATCTCGCCGACACCTTTCACGCCAAACGGTGCCCGTGGTTGTGGCACTTCAACGAGGATCACTTCGACGTCTGGCATGTCTTTCGGCCGGATGATGGAGAGCTGTCGGAGGGTGGATTTCGTCGGGGCTCCTTGATCATCGGTCGGGAATTCCTCGCTCAACGCGTACCCGAGTCCCATATGTATTGCACCCTCGACCTGGCCGGTTGCGAGCAGCGGATTGACCGCTCTGCCGACATCGTGGGCTGCGACCACCTTCTCGATCTTCCCCGTGTCCTTGTCGGCGACAACGAGTTGGCATGCGTAGCCAAACGCGGAATGGATGACAGGATGCTCGACGCCCTCCTCGATCGAGTTCGTCCAGTCGACGACGTACTCGCCGAGGTAGTCGACGCCCACCTCTCGGCCGCCCGCAATGGCGGCCCGGCAGGCAGACTCGACGGAACCGGCAGCCATGAGCGTACCGCGCGATCCGGTCGTCTGACCGGGAGAGAAATCTCGCGTCGTGTCGACGATCACCTGGATGCGCTTGGGATCGATGCCGAGAAGCTCGGCCGCAACCTGCAACGCCACGGTGTGGACGCCCTGGCCCATCTCTGTCCAGGCGTGCCGCACCTCAACGGTCCCGTCCTCGGAGAAGCGAACGACGGCCTTGGCGATCTCGAGGAATCCGTTGCCGAGCCCTGAGTTCTTGATCGCGGCACCGATGCCCACCGCCTTGCCTGCTGCCCGCGCTGCGTCGTAGTGTGGGCGGATCGCGTCGAGACATTCGCTGATGCCCCGCACGCCGTCGTCCATGATCTGCCCGGGCCCCCAGACCGACCCAGGCACGGCGATGTTCTGCTTTCGCATCTCCCACGAGGAGATGCCTGCCTTCTGGGCGAGCCGGTCGATCGAGCCTTCCGTAGCGAACTGGGCCTGGTTGGCCCCGAATCCCCGGAACGCGCCACAGACCGGATTGTTGGTGCGCACAGCGATCGCTTCCACGTCCACGTTCGCTATGGCGTACGGACCGCATGCATGTCCCGCCGCGCGTTCGAGCACCTTCATCCCGACGGATGCGTACGGGCCAGAGTCTCCGACCATACGCGCCTTGAGTGCGGTCACGCGGCCCTCCTCGTTGCATCCCATCCACATCTCGACCCGGACGGGATGCCGTTTCGCATGCATGAGAAACGACTGTGGCCTCGTGAGCGTGCACTTCACCGGCCTACCGGTGAGGAACGCTGCTAGCGCTGTGTGGCCCTGGTTGGACATATCCTCTTTGCCGCCGAAGGCGCCCCCGTTGGATACGAGCTCGACGGTGACCCGTTCCGGCTTGATCGCGAGCAATGCCGCGATCTGATCGCGGTCGTCCCACACGCCTTGGCCACCCGAGTAGACATGGAGCGACCCATCGTCGCCGGGAACCGCAACGGTCGACTCCGGTTCGAGGAACGCATGCTCGACACGTTGGGTCACGAACACCTCATGCGTCGTGTGGGCAGCTCCCGCGAAGGCTGCATCGAAGTCGCCGCGGGCGTACGCCGATCGAGACAGCACGTTGCCGTCGAGTCCCCAAACCGCGTCCTCATCCGAAGCGAGCGCGGCATCCGGATCCGTGAACGGGTCCAGTACGTCGTAGGAGACAGAGACGAGATCTGCTGCGGCGCGGGCAGCGAGCACGTTCGTGGCAACTACGACAGCGAGCACATCCCCGCGGTACGAGGTGCGGCCACCGACGGGGATCATCACCGGCCAGTCCTTGTGGATGATCCCCACTTTGATGTCGCCTGGGATATCGGCTGCCGTATATACCGCCACGACATCCTGAGCTGCTTCCGCAGCGGACGTATCGATGCCGAGCACGTCAGCCCGGGCATGCTCGGTGAGCACGAGGGCGACATGGAGCATCCCGTCGATCTGGATGTCGTCGACGAAGCCCCGATCACCGAGAGAGAGTGCCTGTGCCTCGTACTTAGGGCCGTCGCCACCGATCGCACCCGACAGCTCTCGCTTCGGAATCGGCTCACCTGAAGCGAGCAGCTCGACCGCCTCGACGATCTTCGTATAGCCAGTGCATCGACAGAGATGCGCCCCGAGCCTGCCCTCGATCGTCGACCTATCGAGGTCTGCACCTTTCTGGTCGATCAACGCCTTGGTCCGCACGATGATGCCAGGTGTGCAGAAACCACATTGGAGGGCACCCTTGGCGGCGAAAGCGTCAGCATATCGTTCGCGCTCGTCAGCAGCGAAGCCCTCGAGTGTCGTGATGTCCTTCCCCTCGGCTTTCTCGAGAGACACGAGACAGCTCGCCACTGCCTTGCCATCGACAAGCACCGTGCATGCACCGCACTGTCCCGATGGGGAGCAGCCGTCTTTGGGGGACGTAACCCCCAGGCCTGAGCGCAACGCAGACAGCAGATGTGGATGGTTTGCATCAACGGTTGCGGGGGACCCGTTGAGTCTGAATGCGATTGTCATGTTCTGTCCTCGGCAGCTAGCTGGTGCTTCGTCGACGTTGGAGCCGTCGAAGCCGTCCGACATGTCCCGCAGCAGCTGACCGGCGGAGATAGCAGCGCCGAGATCCTGTCCGCTCCGACCGTCTCGTCGCTCGTACCGCTCGAACCGGTTCACCAAGCCGAACTCGTGTCGCTCCCAATTGTCGTACGCTTCTTGACATTTTGTCAAATCCGCCTTGACGTTTCGTCAAGGCTGATCGCGCCGTCGCTTTTGACGTTTTGTCAATGGACGAAGTAGTGTCGGGGAGACGAAGACCACGAGGTGCTCGATGGTACAGAAAGCGTGTGCCCCCCTTGCATTGGGGACGTCATTGGGGACGTCATTGTGGGCAGCCGCTCCGTACTTCCGCACACGGTACTCGCGCTGCGACAGCAGAGCACGCGACCACCAACAACGAGAGGCCACACCATGACGCACTGCCATGCCGAGTTCGTGATCGCACCATTCGTTGAGGATGCACCCGGGTCGCATGTCCGCTCCGGTATCGCTGCTGTCGCCGCCAGAGGCCTCGAAGTTTCCATGGGACCTTTCGGATCTTCAGTCGCCGGTAGCATCGACGAGCTCGCCGGAGCGATCGGCGCCATGGTCAGCGCCGCGATCAGTGACGGCGCCGACCGCGTACTCGTCGAAGTAACCGTGGACGGCGTATGACCAAGCAGAGCCATCCGCTCGCGAACGCTATCAAGCCCCTTGTCGATGCTGTAGGCGGAGCCATAGTCGACCCCGGCGACGCTGGAGAAGGCGATATCATCCTCACATGGGACAACGAACCCGCCGTTGCAGTTCGCCTCATCGACCTCGTCTCACTCCCCCGCCTCGTCGCGGGCGTGGAAGAGCAACTTGGGTCTCCTCTCGCGAAGCTCGAACGGGCAGACAAGCAACGGGCTGTCCGCATGCTCGAAGAACGCGGTGCATTCCGTCTGCGCAGATCCATCGAAGAAGTCGGGAAGATCATGGGTGTGAGCAGGATCACGATCTACAACTATCTCAGCGCACGAAAACGCTGACTTATGCGCGATACCAGCGAAGGAGCCAGGTGAATGTCGATCCATCAGGTACAGGACAGAGCATGGGCGGTTGACCGCTATGAACGGCCAGCAACGCTTGAGCGTGCATTGGAGATACTCGCTGAACACGGGGACCGGGCCCGCATCGTCGCTGGCGCCACCGATCTTCTGCTCGAGATGCAGCGCAAGGTGCGCTCGGTCGACGTGCTGATCGACCTATCGGCCATCCCTGGCCTCACCGATATCACGCTCCGAGACGACGTCGTCACACTCGGACCGCTCGTCACCCATCGGCAAGTCATCATGTCTGACATCGTCAAGGACCTTGGCCTCCCCCTCGCCCAGGCATCCCTGGAGGTCGGCTCAGCTCAACTGCGCAACCGCGCAACCGTAGCGGGGAACCTCGTGACGGCCAGCCCTGCAAACGACACCATTTCCGCGCTCATGGCGCTGCGCGCCACCGTCACCCTGACATCGATCCGTGGCACACGGTCCATTCCACTCAGCGAGTTCTACACGGGCGTGCGTGCAACGGTGATGGCGAGCGACGAGATCCTCACAGCGATCGCCTTCCCACCGCTCACAGGAACCTCTGCTGGGATGTTCGCCAAGGTCGGACTGCGTTCGGCCCAGGCGATCTCGGTCGTGCATGCAGCCATCGTCGTCGAGAGGGACAACACCACGGTCACCGCTGCGAGGATCGCGCTTGGCAGCGTGGCTCCGACGGTCGTGCTCGCTCACGCAGCAGACATCCTCGTAGGAAGCGATCTCGATGCGGACACGATCGAACGCTGCGCCGATGCTGCTGCAGCCGAAGTCCATCCGATCGATGACGTGCGTGCGACTGCTGCCTACCGCACAGACATGGTGCGGGTCGTCGTATCCCGAATGCTGCGATCGTTGGCACAAGGAACTGAGTCGGCGGCGTGGCCGGAACGCATGATGACACTCGCTGATGGCGAACAACCCGCAGGATCGACGGTCTCTGTCTCGGGCGAAGACACGATCGAGGTCACCATCAACGGCGTGCCGACACACGGGGAAGATGGCACAGCCAAGACCCTGCTCGACTGGATCCGTTCGAATGCGACTGGGATGACTGGCGAACTGCTCACCGGAACGAAAGAAGGATGCGCTGAAGGTGAGTGTGGGGCATGCACGGTGCACATGGATGGCCAGGCCGTCCTCGCTTGCCTCGTCCCTGCCGCTGCCGCCGACGGCCGAACGGTGACCACCATCGAGGGACTCACGTCGGACACAGACCGCGAGCTCGAAGCGTCGCTGGTGTCGTGTGGAGCCGTCCAGTGCGGATACTGCACGCCGGGCTTCGTGATGAGCGCATCCTCGCTCCTCGCTGAACACGATGACCTTACCGACGGGGAGATACGGGACGGGCTCGGTGGCAACATCTGCAGATGTACCGGATATGTATCCATCGTCGAAGCACTCGATATCGCAGGGAAGGTGACGTCATGACCGTCGGATCCACTGTCATCAAAGAGGATGCCTGGGACAAGGTCACCGGCGCCGCCAAGTACCCGGGAGACATCACGCTCCCCGACATGCTGGTCGCGAAGGTGGTCTTCTCCAACGAGCCGCATGCACGCATGGTCTCCTTCGACACACAAGCGGCACGGGCAGTCGACGGTGTCATCGAGATCGTCACCGCGGCCGACATTCCGATGAACGAGTACGGCCTCACCCTGTTCGACCAACCCGTCATCGTCGGGATAGATGGCACGGGCAAGTCCCCTGTTCCCTCCGATGTGTCACGCTGGGAAGCCGATTGTGTTGCCGTCATTGTCGCCGAAACCGAGGAGGCGGCGCTCGCAGGGGCTAAGGCGCTCGATATCGAGTGGGAACAGCTCCCACTCCTGCCCGACATAGCCACAGCCGACGCCCCGGGCGCCGCGCTCATCCACCCCGAGAACGGCGAGGATTCCAACACCTACTATCGATACAAGATCCGCAAAGGTGACATGGGTGCCGGATGGGAAGCAGCCGATGTCATCGTGGAGGGAACGTACTCTCTCCCCCATCAGGAACACGCCTATCTCCAGCCTGAGGCGGCTGTCTCCTACATAGACGATGAGGGGCGGGTGACCGTGGAGGTCGGAGGCCAGTGGGCCCACGAGGATCAGGAGCAGATCGCCCACGCCCTCGAGCTCCCCGCCGAGTCGGTACGTGTCATCTATCCGCCCATCGGTGGCGCCTTCGGCGGTAGGGTCGACATGACACTCCAGATCGTCATGGCTGCGGCAACCCGCAAGCTCCACGCCAGAGGCATCGAGCGACCGTTGCGATGCGTGTGGAACAGGGAAGAGAGCATCGTTGGCCACCACAAGCGGCACCGGGCGACTATCACCACACGCTGGGGCGCGACCGCAGACGGGAAGATCGTCGCTGTCGAGGCGGATGCGATCGTCGACGCAGGTGCGTACAACTACACGACGAACAAGGTGATGGCCAACCTGCACCTGACGCTCACAGGCCCCTACGACGTGCCGAATGTCCGCATCGACTCCCGGGCCGTGTACACGACGTCCGTTCCAGGAGGCGCATTCCGCGGTTTCGGAAGCCCACAGGCCGCGTTCGCTGCCGAATCGCAGCTGAACAAGATCGCGCTCGAGCTAGGAATCGATCCCATCGAGATCAGGCTCGCGAACGTCCTGCGCGACGGCGACGATTCGGTCACTCAACGTCCGATGCCCGACGGCGTGAGTATCGCCCAAGTCGTGGAAGCGCTCGCTACGGCATCCTCGTGGAACGATCCACAGCCACCGTCGACATCCGTGACCGCCGTCAAGACGCTCGGTGTCAACGACGCCACGATCCGCACGGGACGCGGAGTTGCGTGCGCACTCAAGAACGTCGGCTTCTCCATGGGATTCCCGGAGCGGTGCGAAGCCACGGTCACGATCTACGGCAAGGACGAGATCGAAAGCGCCCATATTGCCCACGCTGGCGCAGATGTCGGCCAGGGTGCCCACACGGCGTTCCTGCAGATGACCGCCGAAGCCGTCGGCATCGACTATGACAAGGTGACCGGGACGTTCTCTGACACGGCGACCACAGGAGACTCCGGGTCATCGTCTGCATCGCGGATGACGTTCATGGCAGGTAACTCCATCCAGGGTGCCACCGAAGAGGCGATGAAGGCCTGGATCGAGGGTGAGCGGCCAGCGGAAGGGCATTTCCGGTACGTCCCGCCACCCACCGAGTACATCGACTCCGAGACCGGCGAAGGCCTCGCGGTCATTGCCTATGGGTACGTGGCGGAAGCCGTGGACGTTGCGGTCGACATTGAGACGGGCCACATCAGGGTCGGGACGGTCTGGTGCGCGATCGATGTCGGAAAGGCGATCAACCCTCAGATCGTCAAGGGGCAGGTCGAAGGGGCCATCGTCCAAGCGCACGGGTACACACTCTCGGAGCGGCTCAGGCTTGAGAACGGGAGGATCGCGAATCCCACGCTCTCTGGCTATCTCGTTCCCGGGACGAAGGACGTGCCTGACCACATCGAGACGATCCTCCTCGAGATCCCCGACCCGCTCGGCCCGTGGGGAGCGCGCGGCATGGCCGAGATGCCGTTCATCCCGTATGCCCCTGCAGTGATCGCTGCCGTGCACGACGCAACGGGTGTCTGGTTCAGCGACTTCCCACTCACGCCAGATCGCGTGCTCGCAGGTCTGAAGCGAGCTGGAACATAGCGGCCGCCGTATCCCCATGCATGCCGTGAGCTGGTGCAGCGTATGCGATACCGGGAACCCTGGGAACGCGGTTGTCAGGCGTCGTCTGGGTGGACACCGGCCATGAGCAGGCCAACCTGTTCACGGGTTGCTGTATCGGGATCGACGATATCCATGATCTTGCCCTCGTAGAGAACAGCGATCCGGTCGGCAAGTCCGAACACCTCATCGAGGTCCTCGGAGATCATCAGGATCGCGGTGCATGCATCGCGGTGCTCGACAAGCTTCGCCTGGATGAACTCGGCATCCGTCATTCGGTTGCGTTTGTCGATAAGCCTGCGATGAATGTACTCCGCTGCGCCGATGTCGACGCCTCGCGTCGGCTGAGATGCGACCAGGACAACGGGTGACGACGACAGCTCACGGGCCATGATCACTTTCTGGATGTTCCCGCCGGACAAGGAACCGCATGGTGTGTCGATCGATGGCGTGCGGATGTCGAAGGACTCAACGAGCTCGTTCGCGTGTTCCCTGATCTTGTCGAAGTCGAAGAGACCATGGGAAAGGTAGTCGTCGTCGGCGAAATCGATGAGGAGGAGGTTCTCCCATACGGAGAAGTCAGCGATGGCTCCCTCTCGCATGCGCTCTTCTGGCACGTATGCAAGGCCTGCTTCCCTCGCAACGCTCGGGTGCGTGCCGGCGATGTCGTGCCCGGCCACCTTGATCGTGCCGCTCGATATCTCTCTGAGGCCAGCGATCGATTCGGCGAGCTCTCGCTGCCCATTTCCAGACACACCAGCAATGCCAAGGATCTCACCTCGTCGAACATCGAGATCCAGATCATCGACGGCGACGAGACCACGATCGCCCATGACCGTCAACCCTCGGACCTCGAGTGCCACGTCTCCTGGCTCGGCGGGGAGCTTGTCGGGCGTCAGCTTCACCGCTCTGCCAACCATCAGGTTCGCAAGGCTCTCTCTCGTCGCGCCTTCGACGGGAATCTGTCCGGTTACCTTGCCGTGGCGCAGCACCGTGATCCGGGTGCTGAGCGCAAGGACCTCGTGGAGCTTGTGCGAGATGAAGATCAACCCACGACCGTCGTCGATGAGTTGGCGCAGTGTTCCGAACAGTTGGTCGACCTCTTGGGGTGTGAGGACAGCGGTTGGTTCGTCGAGGATGAGTATTCGCGCGTCGCGATAGAGCGCTTTGAGGATCTCGACACGCTGCCGTTCGCCAACGGAGAGCTGCCACACCAACGCAGACGGTTCTATGTCGAGCCCATATTGAGCGGCGAGCCTTTCGATGCGTTCCGATACGACGTCGAGATCGGTGAGGAAACCTCGGCTCGACTTGAGCCCCAGGGAGACGTTCTCTGCAACGGTCAGCGTCGGCACGAGCATGAAGTGCTGATGGATCATCCCGATGCCATGGGCGATCGCATCGTTCGGACTCGTGAGATTGATCTCCTCACCGTCGACGAGGACCGTTCCTTCGTCTGCCGGATACAGGCCGTAGAGCACCTTCATGAGCGTGCTCTTGCCCGCACCGTTCTCGCCAAGGAGCGTGTGCACTTCGCCTGGATACAGATCGAAATCAACGCGATGGTTCGCCACAACGCCAGGGAACCGTTTCGTGATCCCCTTCATCTCGAGCATCGGCCTATCGGTCACACGCTTCTCCCACTCGTAGGCTGGGGGATCAGACGATCCCCCAACCACACGGCTATCAGGCCTTCTCTAGCCTTCGGACTTGAACCGAGCGATCGCATCGTCGCCCAGTTGCTTGACATCTGCAGGAAGATCGAACGCATCGTTGTACTCGATAACGAGACCGTCGTTCGCGAAGGTGATCTTGTACAGTTCACCACCAAGCGTCCCAGCCTTGATGCTGTCGATCATCTCACCGAGGATGCCTTCCCAGTGGTATACCTGCGATGCGACGACGATCTCGGGAGCGAGACTCGTCTGGTTGGACTGTGTCCCGAACCACGGCACGCCCTCTGTCTTGGCAACACCCACAGCTCCAACAACCATCTGGGCCGTGCCGGAGAGGACGTCTGCGCCGGATCCGATCAAGGAGGTGGCCGCCTCAGAAGCGAGCGCCACATCGCTGAACGAGTCGATGTAGTTGATGGGAACCTCAGCGTCCGGGTTCTGTTTCAAGACACCGGCCTTGAACCCGTCGACGTACAGCTTTGCATCGCCGACTTCGATCGGCCCAACAACGCCGACAACTCCGGACTGAGACAGTGCTGCTGCCATGATCCCCATGACCTCACCACCTTGGTCAGATGCAGCCTCGTAGGAGAAGACGTTCGGAAGGCCGAATGTGTCAGCAGCGGTTCCCCATGCGAACGACGTCTCGGGGAAATCGGGGGCGATCTCCTGGAGCGAACCTCCGTACTGAGAACCGTGTGCGATGACAAGGTCGTATCCCGCCGATGCGTAGTCCCTGATCGCGACAGCCGCGTCTTCAACAACGAACGTTCCGTCGGTGATGGCCACCTCGGAAACGGCGCCGCTGTCCTTGAGCCTGTTCGCTGCGTCAACGATCGACTGGGTGAATGCCAGGTCGTTCGCAGGGGACGGCGCGACGATGGCGATCCTGAACTCGCCATCTGCCATGTCGGCATCGTCGCCAGCTGCCGTCGTGTCTGTGGCCTCCGCCACCGTCGTGTCTGTGGCCTCCGCCACCGTCGT
>CAYLIR010000003.1:0-20843 GCA_964383515.1 uncultured Acidimicrobiaceae bacterium | reverse complement strand
CAGCAGCGTGCGAATGTGCGCACCGTCGACATCGGCATCCGTGAGGATGATGATCTTCTTGTACCGGGCCTTTTCGATGTTCAGTTCGTCACCGATGCCGGTGCCGATCGCCGTGATGAGCGACTGGATCTCGTTGTTCTGGAGAACACGCGCAAGTCGGTTCTTCTCCACGTTGATGATCTTTCCCCGGATGGGAAGGATCGCTTGGAACTCGGAGTTCCTGGCCTGTTTGGCCGAGCCTCCTGCAGAATCACCCTCGACGATGAACATCTCTGACATGTCCGGATCATTCGAGGAGCAATCCGACAGCTTCCCCGGCAGACCACCCGATTCAAGCAAGCTCTTCCTTCGCGTCAGGTCGCGGGCTTGCCGTGCCGCAGCCCTCGCTCGCGCGGCCGACGAGGCCTTGTCCGCGATCTTCCTGCTGTCACCGGGGTGGCGAGCGAACCACTCGGGCAGCGCCTGGTTCATGGCCTTCTGCACGAAGGATCTGATCTCGGTGTTCCCGAGCTTCGTCTTCGTTTGACCTTCGAACTGCGGTTGGCGGACCTTTGCGGAGATGACAGCCGTGAGTCCCTCCCGGACGTCCTCTCCCTGCAGGTTCTTGTCCTTCTCCTTGAGGATGTTCTTCGACCGAGCGAAGTCGTTGATCGCTTTCGTCAACGCGGTACGGAATCCCTCTTCGTGGGTTCCCCCCTCATGTGTGTTGATGTTGTTGGCGAACGAAAGGATCGTTTCGGTATAGCCAGACGTCCACTGGAGAGCGACGGCAACCTCGGCGTCACCGTCGGAATGCTCGAAGAAGGCGACCTGGCTGTGAATCGGCTCGCGGCTCGCGTTGAGGTACTTGACGAAGTCGACGATGCCTCCCGCGTATCGGAACGTCTCCTCGTAGACCTCTTCACCGCGCTCGTCCTTGAATCGGATCTCCAAGCCCTTCGTCAAGAACGCCATCTCCCGGAGGCGGTTGAGCACGGTCTTGCGCGAGTACTCCGTCGTCTCTTCGAACACATCCGGGTCCGCCCAGAAGGTGATGCTCGTTCCCGATCGCTTCGCTGGCTTCACCTTCTCGAGCTTGCCGACCGCATTTCCCCGCTCGAAGCTCTGTCGCCAAAGGAAGCCATCCCGCACAACCTCCACGTTCGTACGCGTGGACAGGGCGTTCACCACCGAGATGCCCACACCGTGAAGTCCGCCCGATACCTGATAGGCGTCGGAGTCGAATTTCCCACCGGCGTGGAGCGTGGTGAGCACCGTTGTCAGGGCAGGCAGTTTCGTCGCCTTGTGCTTGTCGACAGGAATGCCGCGGCCGTTGTCCCGCACACGCACACCGCCATCAGCAAGAAGGGTCACATCGATCCGGGTGCAGAAACCTGCCATGGCTTCATCTACTGCGTTGTCTACGACCTCCCATATCAGGTGGTGGAGGCCCTTGGGGCCGGTCGATCCGATGTACATGGCAGGTCGCATGCGAACCGCGTCGAGGCCTTCGAGGACCTGAATGGAGTCGGCTGCGTAGGACGCGGCAGCAGCACGTTTGGGTTTGCTCACGGGGCTCCTTCTGCCCGTCGCCCAAGCGGAGGCGTCGGGGCTGATGACACGCGTGTAAGTATAGCTGGAAAACCGGCGAAATCCCTTATTTGCACGGCGGAACTCCCGCGCTAGCGACGTGCGATCGTGACACGCACAGACCGCACGAGACCACTACCGAACTCGTCCACGATCGCACGCAGCAGCATGTCGGTCTGATACCGCAACACCGCCGCTGCCGAGCCGTCCGCGGCTTCGACGAGCAGCACTTCCTCACGCACGCCTACCGGCTTGGCGCGTGCCCAATCAGCAGGGACGAACTGGTCCCATTTCGCAACCATATCGGCCTGTCGCACATCCACCCCGGCAGCGGCGCCCTCTATCACTCGGCCGATGACCTCACTGATCTCTTCCGGCTGCTTCTTGTTGTCTCTCTGAAAGTACTTCGCACGCATCAGACGATCTTCCCATCTCGCACCGACCAACGACGTCCTCTGGCCGGTACCTCATCTTCTCTCGCTGTTGTGACGAAAACCTGGCCTTCGGGCATCAATGACAGGACCCTGTCTGCACGATCGACGTCCAGCTCCGAGAACACATCGTCGAGCAGCAGGATCGGTGTCTGATTCCGGATCTCCTCGATCAGCCGGTACGCCCCAACACGAAGAGCGAGAGCGACCGTACGCTGCTCCCCCTGGGATGCTCGCACGCGCGTCGAGCGTCCGTCGAGGAGGAGATCTGGTTCGTCTCTGTGGGGTCCAACCGTGGTCGTTCGTATGTCGAGGTCCTTGCTCCGTCTCCCCTGTAGAGCCGAGTGGAGCCTCTCCGTGAGCTCATCGATCCCTGTCGCCGCTTCCGAGCCCCACGTCGAGTGATACGCCCAGCGCAGATCACCTGACCCTCCTACGACGTCGTAGGCATGCATGAGGGGATCCTGGAGCTCCGCTGCCACGCGCCTGCGGTGACTCATCACCCTGGCCCCGGTAGCGGCCAACCGCGCGTCGAGGGCGTCGAGCGTGTACGCATCCGCGTCCCTGCCAGCCTGCCTGAGCAGCGCGTTGCGTTGCCGCAACACCTTTTCATAGTCGCTCAGATCGGCTCCCGCTTGTGGCCACAGCCGAGAGGCGAGATCATCGAGGTAGTCCCTTCGCCGTGCTGCACTTCGCTTGATGACGTCGAGGTCGTCGGGAAGGAAGGCAACGACGGGGACCGCCAGCAGCATGTCGCGCAGCCGCTTCGGCCGCTTGCCGTTGGCCAAGACGGTGCGCCGCCCTGTCGCGGGGATCTCGACCTCAACGGTGAGCTCCGACGCCCGCCCCGCCACACCACCTCGAATGACGGCAGCATTCGCGCCTGCGCTGACCAACGCGTTGTCGGGTACCGATCGGAAGGACTTCATCATCCCGAGGTAGCCAACCGCTTCGAGCACCGATGTCTTGCCGGCGGCGTTCCCTCCTACGAGCACGTTCATGCCGGGCTCAGGTTCGAACCTCAGGCTGTCGTACGACCGGAAGTCCCGCAACTCGAGCCAGGTGAGATACATCCCTCGTTCAGAGGCGTACGGGCATCAGGAGGTAGCGGAAGTCCGTACTGCTCGCACCGTGGATGAGGCCAGGCTTGAGTGGGTCGCTGGTGTCGATGACGATCTTCTCGTCGTCGACAGCGGTGATGCCATCGGTGAGATATCTCGTGTTGAACGCGATCGTGATGTCCTCACCCGTGTATTCCCCATCGAGATACTCAGTCTCCTCCCCGACCTCCTGGCGAATGACGCTCAACTCAACACCGCCTTGGTGCATCGCAAGCCGCACCGGAATGTGATCCTCCGCAACGAGCGCGGCACGCCCCACAGCGTCGAGGATCGCCGTCTTGTCCACGATGAGCCGGTTCGCGTGCCGTTCAGGAAGGAGCTGGCGGTAGTTCGGGAACGTCGAATCGATCACCCGCACCGTGAGCCGCCCGTTGTTCGTCACGAACGACGCATCGCGGTCCCCGAGGGCAACCTGCATCGATCCTGTGCCGACGGTGCGGCCCAGTTCACGCAATGCTCGGTAGGGCACGAGCTTTGACTCGTCCGTCGTCACGCCCGGCACGTCTCGGACAGCCAGCCGGTACGAGTCCGTGGCGACCAAGCGGAGACTGTCGTCATTCGCTTCGAAGAGAACGCCCGTGAGCGTTGGCCTTGCGTCGTCACTCGACGAGGCAACGCCAACTTGCGAGAGCGCCTTGATGAGGCTCTCACCCTCGAGGGTCACCGCATCGGATACATCGGCATCGACGATCTTCGGATAGTCGTCCACCGCCATCTCTCGCAACTTGAACCGTGGGCCACTCCCGGTGATCTCGACCTCTGCGCCATCCGATGAGAGCGTGACCGCACCCGGTGGGAGCTTCCGCACCGCTTCGGCTGCCAACTTGGCAGGAATGACAGCTTTGCCTTCCTCGGAGACCTCCACGTCGAGATAGGTGCGCACGGTGATCTCGTTGTCGGTTCCCGTGACCGTCAGTGTGCCACCGGAAACGTCACACAGCACTCCCTGGAGGATCGGTAGCGGAGAACGTGCGACAACTGCTCTGCTCGCACGCGTCAGCACATCGGCCAGATCGTCTCTTTCTGCTCTGATTCGCACGTTGTTCTTTCCCTGCTCTTGCTGCTGTATTGATAAAGAAGACTAGAAGTAGTAGTAGGCCCTGTGGACTGTGGAAAGGTCCAGGAAACCCGTTGTTTCACGGTATCGCTCGCCCACAGGCCGTGTGTACAGATCCAACGATATCCACGGTCGCGTTGCGATGCCTACCTGGGATGTGGAAAACGTTCATGTTGTCCCGAGTTGTTGCGTGATCTCTGTGACCTGGTCGTAGACCCGCTTGTCTGTCTGGATGAGGCCCCTGATCTTGTCGACAGCGTGCATGACGGTCGTATGGTCTCTTCCCCCGAATGCGCGTCCGATGCGTGGCAGGGAGAGATCTGTGTGCTCCCGGCATACGTACATGGCGATCTGACGTTGGCGAGCAAGCGGTTGCCGCCGGGACGGGCCGGTGAGGTCAGAACGCGGTATCTCGTAGTAGAGAGCAACTGCCGAAAGGATGCTGTCGGCAGTCAGCGGGGCAGCAGACGAGAGGTGGACGACATCTCTGAGGACGTTCGCTGCAAGATCGAGCGTTACCCGTTCGTGTGTGAGCTTGGCGAACGCGGTGACCCGGGTGAGTGCGCCCTCGAGTTCGCGGACGTTGTCCGCTACGTTGTGCGCGATGAACTCGAGCACCTCGCCAGGAACTCGCGTGGTCGCGGTAGCAGCGTTCTTGCGCAAGATGGCCAGCCGCGTCTCGATGTCAGGACTCTGGATGTCTGTGGTCAGGCCCCACTCGAATCGGCTGCGAAGGCGATCCTCGATCGTCTTGAGATCGCGTGGCGGCCTATCTGAGGAGATGACGAGCTGATTCCCTGACTCGTACAGCGAGTTGAAGGTGTGAAAGAACTCTTCGAGCACCTGTTCTTTGCCTTCGAAGAACTGGATATCGTCGACAAGGAGAAGGTTGACGCTGCGATACCGCTCCTTGAAGTCGACCATCCGCTTGCGGCGAATCGAATTGATGAACTCGTTGAAGAACGTCTCGGAAGGAACGTAGCGAACGGAAGCGGCAGGATCGAGTTCGAGGCGATGTTGGCCGACAGCATGGAGCAGGTGTGTCTTTCCCAGGCCGGATCCGGCATAGATGAACAGGGGGTTGTAGTGGCGCCCCGGCTGTTCTGCGACCGCTTGGGCCGCGGCATGGGCGAAGCGGTTGGACTGGCCGACGACGAAGTTCTCGAACGAATAGCGGGCAACGAGGTTCGTCGTTGCAGGTGTTCTCGCCGGGGAAGGGTGTGTGACGGAGGTGTCGAAGGACTCCTGATAGTTCGTTGGCTCCTCGACGGGTTCGAGGGAGGCTGCTGTCGAGGAGACCGTGATCGTGATCTCGTGTGGTTCGGACCAGACAGAAGCGGCGATCTCCCCGATCTGGTGGGTGTAGTTGTCGGTGACCCATGTAGCGTTGAAGCGGTTCGGCGCCTCGAGAGTGAGGCCTCCTTCATCGAGCGTTATCACCAGCGGTTTGATCCATGTCTCCCATTTTGCGACGCCGATGACATCTCGCAAGCGGCGGCGGAACAGTTCTATCTGTGCGCCCACCGCACTGTGAGGCATCTGTGCGACTCCCACGTCATGTACTCCCATCGAGCTTGCGCCTAACCTTCATATCTGTCCACATACCTATCCACAGTATGTGGAGAAGATCTGACCGCAACCACGGCACCATCCGTGGCATCAGCCTGCCCCAGAGAGGAAATGCGGCAACCCGCCACTGGAGCGTTTGCGAGCATAGGTACGGTTTCTCGTACACAGCAAGAGCGCCAAAAACGCGGCTAACCGCGTGGCAATAGCAGAGTTGACTCCGCGGAAACCCTTGGTATGCAAGGGTTCTGAGGTTCTGGACACGTTGGTTGATGCAGCAGGGATCCCGGAGGTTCGCGCTCGTAGCCGCTATTGTGTGTTTCGCGACCCCTGAGTACTTTTCGCGGGAAGGCCTCCCGGTGTCGGTTTGGCTGCTGTCTGCCTAGAATGTCCCCGTTCCGTGACCCCACGGATGTACCGCGACGTCCTCACCAAGGACCACCTCAGGGGCTACCTCACTATGAAGCGTACGTACCAACCGAACAATCGTCGCCGGAAGCGCAAGCATGGCTTTCGCGGCCGCATGCGCAACCGTGCAGGCCAAGCGCTCATCAAGCGTCGCCGCGCCAAGGGCCGTAAGCGACTCTCTGCCTAGCGTTCGGTGTATCTCTCGCTCACGCCTGGATCGAGGTTCTCAACGGTGTACCGCACCGGATCGAGGAGTAGGAAAGGTGGCATCACCGTTGTCCAAGCGCCACAGGAGGCAGCACCAACCGAGGTGGGGTTCGTCGCAGGAAAGAAGGTCGGCAATGCAGTCGCACGCAACAGGGCAAAACGCAGGCTCCGCGCCGCGGTGCGCCGCGTTCGGCTTGCACAGGGAACCACGTACATCATCGTTGCCGACCGCACGGTCGTCGATGTCCCCTTCGCAACGCTCGTCGGCTGGCTCGAGAGCGCCGTTCACGACGGTGCGGTGAGGTGAGGTATGGCGATGGATGACACGACTCGAAAGGCGCCGAACCCCATGGCGAAGGCGTTGCTTGGAGCCGTTCGGGGATACCAGAAACTGGTATCCCCGCTGTTGGGCAGCAACTGCCGCTACCACCCCACCTGCTCGCAATACACATACGAGGCGATCGAGATCCACGGCGCTGGCCGCGGATCGTGGCTAGGAGCCAAGCGGATCGCCCGATGCCATCCGTTCCACGAGGGTGGGGTAGATCCGGTTCCCGGTGCCGCCGTTGGCGAACCACAGTCAGTGAAAGGTGGTTCCTCGTGAATCCATGGACGCTGCTTCTCAACGTTTTGGGGAGCCTCCTGTCGTTCTACTACGACATTATTCCAGAATATGGAATAGCGATCATCTTGCTGACGTTGACGGTCAGCCTTCTCCTGTTCCCACTTACGTTGAAACAGACGAAGTCGATGCGTGCGATGCAGGAGATCCAACCCGAGGTCAAGAAGCTCCAAAAGGAGTACAAGGGGAACAAGGAAGAGCTCAACAAGCACATGATGGCGCTGTACCAGGAACGCGGCGTCAACCCGGCGGCGGGATGCCTCCCGTTGCTTGTCCAGATGCCGATCTGGTTCGCTCTCTACCGTGTCCTGTGGAGAGGCCTGGGAATCCCTGCGGGATCTGCGTTGGCGCAGGTCATCGACGCTGCGAACAAGGCGCTCTATGTCGTTGGGGACAATGGCCAGCTCACGACGACGCTCAAAGACGGTGTGGACATCGCTTCCAAGGAGTTCAGCCATGTGACGTTCCTCGGGATGAACTTGATGGTCAGGCCATCCCAAGCGGTGGACTTCGGGAACATCCTGGGTGCACTGCCGTACCTCATCCTGATCCTCGTCATCATCATCGCTGGCTTCTACCAGCAGGTGCAGACGACGAAGAAGCGCAGCAACAGCCCGAACAAGGATGCAGACCAGAACCAGCAAATGGCTGGCATGCAGAACGCTATGAAGATCATGCCCGTCGTCTTCGGGTTCATCTCGTGGAACTTCGTTGCGGGTCTTGGCCTGTACTTCGCTACGTCGAACCTGTTCCGTGTCGGCCAGCAGGCGTTCATTCTTCGATCACATGATGACGACGACAGCGGCACAGCGGCTGAGGTGGACCCCGATGAGTCGCCAGAAGAGCCGAAGGCGGGTGGCCGTTCGCCGAATGCAAGTAAGAAACGCAACCGAAAAAGAAGGAAGTAGCCCGATGGAATGGGTTGAAGTACAAGGGAAGACGGTCGACCTCGCCGTCCAGGTAGCCATCGGCGAACTCGGCCTCGACTCCAAGGACGAGGCCCGAGTTGAGATCATCCAGGAACCGAAACCAGGATTCCTTGGCATGGGTGGCCGTGAGGCGATCGTGAAGGTGACCAGGGCTCCGAAGCAACGCAGACGTCGCAGGAAAGGCCGCGGCAGAGGCAGCGATACGTCACGAGCCCGGAATCAGGGTGGACGGGGCAACAACAAGGCGAAGTCGCCGAAGAACGGAAGTCGCGGCAGTGGTCGGAAGCCTTCTGATCCACAGGCGAAACAAGGTCAGAGAAACGGAAGACGGCGTCAGGAGAACAGGATGTCCGAAACACAGTCGGAACCACAGCGAAAACCCAGAGACGACCGTCCCGAGCAGGCGCCGATCGAAGAGCAGGCCGAGGTTGCTGCATCGTTCATCCGCGGACTCCTCGACGCCTTCGGACTCGAAGGCGAGGTCACGACCAGAATCGAGGAGCGAGTGCTGTACCTTGATGTATCTGGAGAACAGACCGAAGCGCTCATCGGTCCCAAGGGCTCGGTGATGAACTCCGTACTCGAACTCACTCGCACGGTCGTGCAGCGCAAGACCTACGGCGCACCCCGCATGCGCATCGATATCGCTGGATACGTCGAGCGTCGTCGGGAAGCCCTGAAGATCTATGCAGCCAAGCTGGCTGCTCAGGTGATCGAGGATGAAGACGAGGTCATGTTGGAGCCGATGAACGCTGCAGACCGAAAGGTCGTGCATGATGCGATCGCCGAGGTCGATGGTGTTCGGTCATTCTCCGAGGGTGAGGAGCCTCGGAGGGCGGTTGTGATCTCGTTCGACAAGAGCGAGTAGCACGCGTTTCACGTGAAACGCTGCCTGCGGCGCTGCACAGCGCCGCAGGCAGCGGCGCGTCAGGGATGTCGACACGACCGAGGCCGGCCGGGGTGGTGTCGACGAGGGGGGTGACTCGCGAGTCGATAGACTGGCACGCTGGGAGGCACAAGGGTTGGGTTGCGCTCGGCCCGCCGGGGAGAGCAGTACAGTGTTTCACGTGAAACACGGTGACCTATCTCTTGTGGACATCGAGCGTTGGCTCGGGATTGAACTGAGTGCGGAGCAAGAAGAAGCGTTGGTGCGATACCAACACTGGCTGGCTGAGGAGGCGCTTCCGGCCGGCGGGATCGGGCCGGGTGAACGCCACCGCCTGTTCGACCGCCATATCGCTGACTCGCTGGGGTTTCTTCGGGGAATCCCCGCGTCAGCGCACACGGTCATCGACGTCGGGGGCGGTGTAGGTTTGCCGTCGATCCCACTGGCCATCGTGCGACCGGATCTGGCATGTACCCTGGTTGACCGGTCCCGTAGGCGAACCGAGCTTGCGGCACGGGCGGGGAGGATCCTAGGTCTCGCGAACTTCGCGGTGCGCATGAGCGACGTGGCGGCGATTGAAACAGCGTACGACGTGGCTGTGTTCCGCGCCTCGTTGCCCATTGTCGAAGCTGCGGCATCGCTACAACGGGTGCTACGACCCGGTGGAGTCGGTCTCCTTGCAGTTTCACGGCGGGAGGGCGAACCCAACGTACCTAAGGCCCCGCCTGGTACTACCTTCGTACTGTCGCGTGAGGGCGACGGTGTCCTCGAGTCGCCATTCTGGCTGCTGAGGATGCGCCAGCGTTGAGATCGACAGCGAGCGAGCACAAGGAGTTGCGCGGACCGTGTCCCATGGCAACATCGTGGCGATAGCCAACCAGAAGGGTGGCGTCGGGAAATCGACGACAGCCATCAATCTTGGTGCAGGCCTCGCATTGCAAGGCGAGGCGGTGCTCATCGTCGATCTCGATCCGCAGGGGAACACGACGTCCGGCCTCGGCATCGACAAGGGCGCTATCGAACTGTCGATGTACGACATCCTGGTCGACGGCGTCTCGGCGAACGACGTGCTTGAGCCAACGTCCGTCCACGGGCTCCATGTGATCCCTGCCACGATCGACCTCGCCGGTGCCGAGATCGAACTGGTCTCCATGTTCTCGCGTGAGCTGCGACTCAAGAACGCGCTCAGCGAGATACGCGGCGACTACGACTACGTGCTCATCGACTGCCCACCATCACTCGGTTTGCTCACCGTCAACGGGCTTGCGGCGGGCGACGAGGTCCTTATCCCCATCCAGTGCGAGTACTACGCTCTCGAAGGAGTCACACAGTTGACGAAGAACATCGGACTGGTCCAGAATTCCCTCAACCCTCAGCTTGAAGTCGAAGGTGTGGTGTTGACCATGTTCGATGGGCGGACGACGCTCTCCAGGGATGTGGTTGCACAGGTGCGAGCGCACTTTGGTGAGCGAACGTACAGGACGGTGATCCCGCGAACGGTCCGGCTCTCGGAAGCACCGTCCTACGGAGAACCGATCGAAGCCTACGACCCGATGTCCCGAGGTGCGATCGCCTACAGGGAACTGGCAAGAGAATTCAGGAGGCGTCATGGCAGCGCGTAAGACCGGCCTGGGACGGGGACTCGACGCACTGATCCCCCAAGCAGACAAGGGCGGATCCATCGAGATGGTCCCTATCGACGAGATCGATCCGAACCCGGAACAGCCCCGGAAGGACTTCGACGAGGAGAGCCTCACATCGCTGGCAGCATCGATCGCGTCCATTGGATTGCTCCAGCCGATCGTCGTACGTCGAGCGGGAGACCGGTTCGTCCTCGTCGCGGGGGAACGGCGGCTTCGAGCTTCGAAGATCGCCGGAATGGATACGATTCCGGTCGTACTGCGGCAACAATCAGACGACCAGACAAACCTGATGGAAGCTCTCGTAGAAAACCTGCAGCGGTCTGATCTGTCCGTGCTCGAGGAAGCAGCCGCCTACCGCCAGTTGATGGAAGAATATGGTATGCAGCACGAGGAGGTCGCAAGCGAGGTCGGAAAGAGCAGAAGTGCGGTCACGAACACGGTACGCCTCCTCGGGCTCCCCGGTCCTATCCAGGCGCTCCTCGTCAGTGGCGACTTGACACCTGGCCATGGACGTGCACTCCTGGGTACCGACGATGAGCCCTATGCGATCCACATCGCGCACAGGGCTGTCGCCGAGGGGTGGACGGTCCGGCGAGTCGAAGAGGCCATGCGGTTGCGTGCGACCCAGGATCACCGCAACGTGCGAGGAACTGCTGGTGTTCGGCCTGCGGAGATCATCGAGCTCGAGGAGCGGCTGCAGGAAAAGCTAGGGACGAAAGTGCGGATCGACTACAGGGGGAAGGGCGGAAAGATCACGATCAGGTACGCTTCAGCGGACGACCTGGAGCGGATCTACCGCTATCTCTTCGACCCTTCTGGATGAGAGAGCACCCGTTCGGCGTACAGGGATGCGATCACTTCGGCAACCCGCGTGCCGACGGAGGGGCTCATCTCAGCTACAGACACGACGATCGCTGGAGAACGCGTTGTCTTGAGCATCGGCATCGTGCGCCCTGCCGTTGGGAGTCCGAGTCGTTCTGCCACAGCGGTTGCGATCGCCATTCCAGCCTCTGAGCGACTGTGCTCTGACCGGAAGTAGAGCACCCCCTCGTCCCCGTCAACCGGTACGAAGAACCCAACAACGACATCGACGTTGAGCCGGTTCGCTCTCTCAGCGCGAACCGTGGGGTCCGGTGCCGTGTCGATGCTTCGACTCAGGATCGCCTGAGCTCCGAGCAGTCGCAAGCCCGTGGCGGCGGCGATAGCGGCCTTCCATGTAGCGGCTGCTTCCTTGGCGCTTCTGCAATCAGGGTCGATGTAGAACCGCTGGCCAGCGATCGAATCGGGGAGGGACTGCAGCCATTGATGCTCTCGCACCGCTTCTCTCCCCAGTTTCTGGGAAGTGCCGCCGATCAGGCGAAGCTCGGTAGCGACGAGCTCACCGGCGATGCCGTCTTCTGCCAGGCCTCGATTGTGCTGGAAGTCCAACAGGCCTCGCTGTGTGATGGGACCGAATATTCCGTCGACCTTGTCGGCATCGAACCCGAGGGAATTGAGCCTCGCCTGCAGCTCGGCTATGTCGTCTCCGCGCATCATGGGAACGCGGTAGTAGAGCAAACGCTCGCCGAGTCGGTACCCGGCGTCGACGAGGGACCGCCAGGTGTCTGGACCGACGATCCCGTCTATCGGAAGGCCGCGGCCGCGTTGGAAATCCGCAACGGCCTGGTAGGTGGCTTCGCCGAAGACGCCGGTTTCATCGGCTTTCGTGGAGTATCCAAGTGCGTTGAGCCTCGTTTGGATATCCCGAACCGGCTCGCCACGATCACCTTGGTGAAATAGCCTCACGACATGAATCGTTGCAGGATTCGGCGCTAACGCAGGTACTCGGCGAGTTCAGACTGAAGCTGACCCTTGCTCCGTGCGCCTACGAGCCTCCGCTTCTCCTCACCGTTCTGGAAGACGATGAGCGTCGGAATGCTCATGACCGAGTACGCCGTCATCGTTGCAGGGTTCTCGTCGACGTTGAGTTTCGCGACGGTGAGCTTGCCAGCATGCTCACGGGCGAGCTCATCGAGCGGCGCGTCCATCATCTTGCACGGACCACACCACTCTGCCCAGAAATCGACCAGGGTTGGGGTGTCGGATGCGACGATCGAAGCGAAGTCGGCGTCGGTGGCGGTTGTCGTGTTGTGACCCATAGTGTCTCCTCTCACTGGTTGCGTGTCGACCACGGGAACCAGATGCTGATCCGTTCGCGTTCCTAGGCCTCGAGCCAGCGCTCGGCGTCGAGAGCTGCCTGGCAGCCGACCCCGGCTGCAGTGACCGCCTGGCGGTACACGGAGTCCGAAACGTCGCCCGCGGCGTAGACGCCTTCAACAGACGTTTCGGTCTTGCCTGGTGCCGTGACGATGTAGCCGGCCTCGTCAAGCTCGATGTGACCGGCGAAGACACCGGTGTTCGGAGAGTGTCCGATAGCGATGAAGACGCCGTCCGTTGGCAGTTCCCTGGTCTCACCCGTGACCGTGTCTTTCAGCACGACGCCGGTGACCACGTCGTCGCCAAGGATCTCTTCGAGCGTCGAGTTCCAAGCAACCTCGATCTTCGGGTGGTTGATGACTCGTTCGGCCATGATGGTGGAAGCGCGGAACTCATCCCTGCGATGCACGACGGTGAGCTTCGAAGCGAACTTGGTGAGGAACAGGGCTTCTTCCATGGCGGTATCGCCACCGCCGACCACGACGAGTTCTTTGTCACGGAAGAAGAATCCGTCACAGGTTGCACATGCAGAGACGCCACGGCCCCGCAGACGCTCTTCTCCAGGGACACCGAGCCACCGTGCAGAGGCACCGGTCGAGATGATGACGGAGTCTGCCTCGTAGAGGTCGTCACCGACCCATACCTTGTGTGGCCGCTCGGAGAAGTCGACGCTCGTGACGTCGGACGTGATGATGCGCGTGCCGAACCGTTCCGCCTGCTTGTGGATCCTGTCCATGAGGTCTGGGCCCAGGATGCCGTCGGGGAATCCTGGGTAGTTCTCTACGTCTGTCGTGATCATCAACTGGCCACCGCGTTCTCTTCCCTCGATCATGAGGGGGTCGAGTCCTGCGCGTGCTGCATAGATGGCTGCGGTGAGCCCGGCGGGCCCTGAGCCGATGATGAGAACCTTCTCGGCCATGATCACTCCTGTTGCGATGTGCTGTTGCGTTTGCGGTCTTGTGGATAGCGCCGCGACCAGACCAGGGCTCCGACCAGGATCAGCAGGAGGCCGACTACGGCGTACGCGGTTTCCGTACCCATCAGCGTCCCGAGGATACGGAATATTCCGACCAGCAACCACAGCACGGCCGTGGCGCCCAAAAAGACAGCGATGAGGCCGATGGCAGCCCAGGTGATACCTGAAGCGGCCTTGTCCACACTTGTTTCGCGTACGCGCGTAGCGACGGTCTCGAGAAGGTCTGCTACGCGCGCCGAGAGCGGTTGATGTGAGTCAGCCATGATCCAACAGATTAGCCACCTGTGGGCGTGGGCATCCACTCAAGGGAGAGGTGCGACGATCGTGCACGTATCGAGGTCGATGCTGATCGAATGCTCGATGTGGGCACCGACGTCGACGCCGAAATGAACCACGACCCCAGTGTTCGTCTGCGTGGCGGCTACCGGCTGGTGGTTCCCCGGAGGCAGGGAGCCTGCGAGCCGCGATAGACAGTCCTCCAGCACCGCTCGGTCCACGACGGTGACGGGTGATGTGGTGAGCCGTTCTGTCGGCTCTGTGTCGTTTTCTTCGGTGAGCAGGTCGTTCCTGCTTCCGGCCGCGTCGGGTAGGGAGGCGTCTGGTAGGGAGGAAGGTGCGGGCGCAAGGAACTCGTCGACGTCCGCTGCATCGACGGTGGGGAGGATGAGCTCGCTTGGCGCCGCTTCCATCGTGTTGGTCGAAGTGTCAGCACCCGGGGGCGCTTCGGATGCAGCGGCGGTTGTCGCTACGGGAGCGTCGGCGGCGACGAGTGCGCTGCTGTCTTCGCTGGAGGCAGAGAGCATGTTGGGAACGATGGCGATGGCGAGGAGCAACATGGCGATGGAGGCGACCGCGACAGCTGGTTTCTGCCACCAGGGTCGAGCACGTGGCGGAAGGCTCGGAGCGGGCGCCTCGAGGTGCAGTTTCGTGATCAGTGCGTCGCGCAGAGATGCACGCTCACTCGGCGTCATGGGGGCGAAAGCGAGCGATGCGAGTGCCTCCTTCGCCGACATCTGGGCAGCGAGTTCTTCGCTGAGCTCCGTGTCGGCAGCGATATGTTCGAGTGCGCGCGCCCTGTCGTGGCCGGTGAGGAGGCCGTCGGTTACGGCAAGGATCATGTCGCGGTCGGCGTCGTTCATTGCTCTCCAGTGTCCTTGTTTTGATGCTCGCGGCGGGGCCTGAGGTTCCCCAGTCTTCGAGCAAGCTGTTTCCGGGCGCGGAACAGCCGGCTCTTTACGGTTCCTGTGGGCACATCGAGTGTGTTGCTTGCCTGCTCGAGCGACATGCCCTGAAGATCGACAAGAACGATCGCAGCACGGAACTCGGGGCTGAGGCTGCCGAGCGCTTCGTCGATCTGGGGGCGCACATCCGCAGAGGCATAGGCATCCTCGGCCCTGGGATCAGCAACGTCATGTGTTTCGGGGAGCCGGTCTGCCTGTTTGCGTTTCTCTTTGCGGAGGTAGTCGTAGCAGGTGTTCACGGTCACTCGATACAACCAGGTCGAGAACGCAGCTGTTGCTTTGTATCGGTCCGCTTTGCGGAACACGGTCAAGAACGTGTCCTGCGTGGCGTCGAGGGCTGCCTCTCTGTTCCTCAGCATGCGCAGGCATATGCCGAAGACCCTGTCCTCGTGCGCCTCCATGAGTTCGTTGAACGCCTCGACATCGCCACCCAGGTAGCGGTCGATG
Source organism: uncultured Acidimicrobiaceae bacterium (assembly GCA_964383515.1). Classification (GTDB taxonomy): domain Bacteria; phylum Actinomycetota; class Acidimicrobiia; order Spongiisociales; family UBA5794; genus JAMBLL01. Next base: position 5,544 of record CAYLIR010000003.1, on the reverse strand, counting down.
AGCGCGATATCGAGGTCTGCCCTGTCTGTCATCTCGCAGCAAGCGTAGGGACAGCGGCGACCCCAAACCTGTCAGGAGGTGAATGCGATGTCTGCGATCTCGCTGCGGTAGGAACCGTCGGGTTGCTCGGGCAGGTCCGTGAGCCACAGCCGCCAGAACCCACCGCTTCGGGCGGGAAGCTGCATCCGGACAGGTGCTTGTTGGAGCGTCCCACTTCCGATGTGCTCCCATTGGGACGGATCGTCGGGAACAGTGGCAGACCAGCCGATGAGGAAGGTCGTGTTTGGTGTACCCAATATGAACACGGCACGGGGCGTGCCGTCGACGTCGATGACGAGGCCCACGCCATCTTTGATATCGCTGATCGGCCGTGAGTACGCCTCGGTCGACCACACACTCGATCGAGCGTTGTCGGTGGCGTTGCCGACCGTTGCATCGCTCTCGGTCCCGTCGCCGAGGGGGTCGTACACGGTGGCGGTCGCTGGAAGCGTGTCGGACTCGACCCGATCCGCGATTGCGGGTGGTGACGGGATCGCCGGGGACGAGGCTTCTCCCCCAACGGGATAGAGAAAGGGTGAGTCCGGGTCGAAATCTGCGGCGAGCCCTATCGCAGCCAGCCCTGCGATGAGCGCTACGATCGTGGCGAACAGAGCGAGGCTCTTCCACGGCTTGAGCGGCGCCTCTTCCTCTGGGGGCACGTAGATGCTCGATGCGAGCATGGACGCGAGAGACGACGCGCTCAACGATCCGTTGATGCCTTGCTCGAGAGCGACATCGACGTCTGGGTGAAGCCCGGTGATGACCGTCGAAGGCATGACGGAGGGATCGTGTGTGCCGGTGATCGCTGCCCGCAACACCTCGGCGAGCGCTTTCGTGTCTTCTGCTTGGTCGGACCAACGAGGTTCCCTGCCGAAGCCCCCGAGTTTCACCGGGTGGGCAGCCGAATAGTGGACCGCCGTGGTATCGATCGCACCGTGAACACTGCCTGCGTCGTGGAAACGGGCGAGAGCAAGGCACAGGCCGGAGGCATTCGGCAGGAACTCGCTCACGGGGAGCGCTTCTCCTGCGCGTATGCGATCCTCGATGGTGACACCCCCATCCCACTCCGACACGGAATAGGCTGACGCTGATGTCTGCGCGGCAGCGAACACCCGCTGCAGGTGGATCTCGGTGAGGCCTGCGGCAGACTGGACAGCCGACAGGAACTCCCGGTGTCGTTCGGGCGACGACTCGGGGGCGAGATAGCGGATGAGGACCGGCCTGTCGAGGGAGTCGTCCTTTGCGAGCCACTCCTCGATGTCTCCGTCGCTTCCCAGGCGGATGTTGAGTCGGTAGCGGTCGGGTAGGCGTGGGGGCACGGCTATCTCGCTCGTAGCACGGTGAGTGAGTCTGGCAGTTGGACGTATCCCTCTGACTCATAGAGTCCTGCTGCAGCGATATTGTCCGACTGTGTGTTGAGCAGAAGCGCTTTGGATCCGTGGCGCCGAGCGCTGCGCGCGACGGCTCGGATGAGGCTGCGGCCCATGCCGGAACCTTGCCAGGTCGGGTCTACGGCGACGCGTTGCAGATACGAGATGGCGTGTCCATACCCGACGATCGCGTATCCGGTGAGGCCGAGGTCGCCGTCGCGTATGGTGAAGACGCTGGATTTCGACGTTGCCTGGAGGGATTCGAGGAACGCAGCCTCGCTGAACTGCCAGAACGGCTGGAACGCTGCAGCGTCCACGTCGAGCATGAGATCGATGTCGTACTCGTCTTCGCGTACGACGAGGTGGTGTGGCGGTGTGATCGGCCCGGTCAGGTCGAGCCGCATGAGCGCAAGATCCACGAACGGAACATAGCCGACCGATTCCCAAGGCTTGCGGGCTGACGGAGCCAGTGGTGGCGACATGACGCCGTCGGCACCGAGGGCGTGGAGTCTCGTTGTACATGCTTCGATGAAGCCGGATCCGCCGCGCGTCAGCCGGAGAGCGGCGTCGTCTGACGTGTCGTTCCACGGGCGAGCCTCGGCTCGAGCCCACCCTCTGCGAAAGGATACCGGACCCGGCCAGTCTCCCCGTTGAAACACTCGGTGTGGCGTATCTGCTAGCGCCATGTCCTCTCCCAGAGAAGCGTCTCGACCCCTCCATACGGTACCGCGAATCGCGAGATGCCCCATCCGTGCCACAATCCCCCTATGGCATTGTTGCTCGTGACCCACGAACTTGGCCTGGCGCATACCGCTCCGGAAGGTCATCCAGAACGGGGCGATCGGCTTGTAGCGACGCTAGACGGGTTCCGGAGCGCGCTGCCATCGATCGTTGACGTCGAAGCGCTGCGTGTCGAACGTTGCGACCTCGAGCGGATCCACGACAGCGACTACGTCGACGACGTCCGCAACTTCTGTGCACAGGGCGGAGGGATGCTCGATCAGGACACCTTCACTGTCGTCGAGTCATGGGAGGCGGCACTCCATGCTGCCGGAGCAGGGATCACGGCTGTCGATCATCTCAACGCGGGAATCGGCGACACGGCCTTCGTGGCCGTCCGCCCGCCAGGCCACCATGCGGAACGCCATCAGGCGATGGGGTTCTGCATCTTCAACAACATCGCCGTTACCGCTGCGTACCTGAAAGGGCTGGGGAAACGCGTCGCGATCGTCGACTGGGATGTGCATCACGGGAACGGGACGCAGCGGACGTTCTGGGATTCCCCTGAAGTGTTGTATGTATCGCTCCACGAGTTCCCGTTCTATCCAGGGACCGGGTGGGTAGCTGAGTCAGGGACGGAACGCGGTGCGGGTACGACGGTAAACGTGGCGCTCCCCACGGGCACGTCATCACAGGACTACCTGGCTGCGTTCGCACGCGTCGTCCTCCCCGTTGTGCGCCAATTCTCACCAGACTGGATCTTGGTGAGCGCTGGCTACGACGCACACAAGAACGACCCCCTCGGTGGGTTCGACGTCGAGACGGCTGCGTATCGCTCCATGGCTGGTGCACTGGGGAGCATCGTGGGAGGGCGCAGGATCGTGTCGTTCCTCGAAGGTGGCTACGACCTCAGCGTGCTCGCAACAGCTCCGGTCGTGACCGTTGAGGGGTTCCTCGCTCCTGACGGCGATGCCGTGTGGCCCGAGATGTCGCGTGGTTCAGCCAGGCGTCTCGTGGACCTCTCTGTCGAAGTGGCGAAGGAGTTCTGGGATCTGTCGTGAAGGTGACGAACCCGGCCAGAACGCCGGCGTGTCCGCCCCACGGCCAGGTACGAGAACGAAGACGCATCTCACGAGATGACACGGCTCCGCTCCGACAGGATGTCGGCGTATCGGTGCCGCCAGACCTCACCCCACACACGCCGACACCGTGTTGGGTCGGGCGGAAATCGTTTCTCGCTTGCGGGAAATCGTTTCTCGACAATGTGTCGGATCGTGTCGAAACCTGCGAGAGGAGCAGGATCTCGCTATACTCTGTGGCTATATGGGCAAGGGCAATAGCACGAGAGGCTGCGCTAGCGGTGTGCCATCATCGGGAAGGATCATGGCACGGCGATCGTGGTATGGCGTTGTTCGCGCCGTTGGGAAACAAGAAACAAGTAGGCCATGGCGCGGTGGACGTTGAACGGTTCACACGAATGCTCCGAACGTACGCCCCGAACATATGGGTGGAAGAACAATTGAAGATTGAAGGTTGCGACAGATGAGACGACACTATCCCGAATCTCGGTTGCTTGACAAGACGCGTCCAACGCTCTCGTTCCTGACAGCTCTTGCGGTGCTCCTCACCTCGGTGGCGACGCTCTCGCTCGCTGCGGCCCCCGCGGTCGCCGAAGTGCCCTCCACGACCGGCACCACGATCTTCACCGAGGGTTTCGACACGGTCGGTACGATCCCACCCGGTTGGGCCGCCACGGGTGTGGCGGGCGGACAGTTCGAGGTGGTGACCTTCACAAACGGCCCCGGCCTGGCCGGGATACCGGGACCTCACAGCGGTGCTGCCTTCATCGTCAAGGAGACAGCGGGCGGCGACGCCAACCTCGTCTCTCCCCCCATCGACCTCACCACAGCGACCGAACCCTATGTGGACTTCTGGCTGCATTCCTATGACCGGGCAGGAGACGACGGGGATCCGGAGACCCCGATGATCGAACTCGACGTTCGCGACGCCGCAGGCACTTTGCTCGACACCGTGTTCGGTATGGGGGACACGGATGTGAGTGGACCTGACGGATGGCTGAAGTTCCGCGTCCGCCTCGCCGATTTCGTCGGCCAGCAGATCCGACTCGATTTCCACGTCATCGACTACGCACCGAACACCGCGCACGACATCGGGATCGACGACGTGGAAGTGTTCGACGTCGGTGCGGTCGCGTCCGACAGTCTCGCCAACCCGGGAACCGTGACGTTCTACAACACCGTTCCCGCAGCGGCTATCGATGCCGCCCATCAGGCGATCCTGCCGAGCGAGGCTGCGTGCAACCTGTATCGTTGGAATATCGACGGTGAGCGCGTTCAGCAGCCGGTGACGTCAACGCTCTCCATCACGGTGGTCAAGGACGGCACCCAGATCCTCTACGACCACCACGAGGACGGTTTCGGGCCGAAATCGACGCGAACGCAATGGTCCACGGAGCTGTGGGGTGACGGCGACCCGACGAACGGTTTCCCACCTGGATATCCAACAGACGTACTGAACCAGGGTGACATCATCATCCTGGAGGAGCGGATCGACCCGGACTTCACCGACACGGTCCTCCAATACGACGGCGGGGACCGGATCACCACCGCCGAAGGTCTCGTGCTGACGAAGCTCGGCTGGAGCGATGGCGCTTCGACGCTTCTCGCAGGTGCGACCGAGGTGTTCGACATCTCCAAGTACGGGAAAGAGTTCGTCGCCCCCTTCGGCGAAGACGTGAACCCCGGTGGCGCTCCATTCGAGTTCGTCGGCGCCTCGATCACCTCGGCGTACAACAACAACGTTGTCACGCTGCCGGACTCAACCACCGTCACGCTGCAGAAGGGCGAGTCGTACTTCTATGAGGGCGTCGACCAAGGCGACGCGTTCACCAGCAGCAAGAGGATGACGGTTGCGCTCCTCACCGGCGACGTCTGCTCCACGTACGAGGGACGCTGGTTCTCGCTGCTGCCGACGCGGCTCTGGTCCGACGAGTACTACACACCCGTGTCTTCGGGTTCCAACTTCGTTCCCAGCAAGGTGCACCTCTTCAACCCGACGGGTGCGCCCATGACCATCAACTACGAGTACGGGAACGGCACTACCGGATCGGTCACGGTTCCCGCCGGCGGCTCCACGACGGTGACGACACCCCTCAACACCGCTGGAAGGTTCTACTCTGACAGCGGCGACTTCTACGCGGCACAAACCTACGACTCTGGGCGGCTCACCCACGACTGGGGCTTCGCCCTGCTCCCCGTGAGTGAGCTCAGCCCTGTCATCCAGGCCGGCTATGCGCCCGGTTGGGATCCGACGATCGATTCGGGCACCAACCAGAGCCCACTGTGGGTCACCGCGGTGTACCAGGGAACAGGCACGCCATCTTCGGTGCAGGTCT
>CAYLIR010000002.1:0-27955 GCA_964383515.1 uncultured Acidimicrobiaceae bacterium | reverse complement strand
CGGCGGCATTTCCCCGCTGTCCCCCATTCTGGGCGTATGCGTTGGGGCTTGCGCCGTAGGGATGCCCATCTTGGGGATATGCAACGGGTTCCAGATCCTCTGCGAAGCTGGCATCCTTGGTGGCGCACTCGTCGCGAACAAGGATCTGAAGTTCGTCTGCAGACCCGTCACAGTGAGGGTCGAATCCACCGAGAGCATCCTCACCGCTGCAGCGGCGGTCGGCCAGGTACTGCAGATCCCGATCAACTCGTTCGAGGGCAACTACGTCATCGAGGACACACCGACGTCGCGCCAGAACGCTCGCATCGTGCTGCGCTACTGCGATGCTCTCGGCGATGTCACGGAGGAAGCAAACCCGAACGGTTCGATGGAAGCGATCGCTGGGATCGCCAACGCCCGGGGCAACGTTGCGGGCCTCATGCCACATCCCGAACGAGCGATCGAGGAGGTATTGGGCTCCTCAGACGGCAGAATCCTGCTCGGGTCCTTCGCCGCATCGATCACGGCGGCGCGTGTATGACCCGGACAACCGTCCCCCCACACATCCAACTCGGGATGACCGACGACGAGTACGGCAACGTGGTCGACGTACTCGGACGCGACCCCCGTGCCGCCGAACTCGCCATGTACTCAGTGATGTGGTCCGAGCACTGCTCCTACAAGTCGTCGCGTGTCCATCTCGGCCGCTTCCGTTCGGACCAGCCGTGGGTCGTCGTCGGCCCTGGCGAGAACGCAGGCGTCGTCGACCTCGGTGACGGGTGGCTCGCAGCGCTTCGCATCGAGAGCCACAACCATCCCTCGTTCGTCGAGCCGCACCAAGGAGCCGCGACCGGTGTCGGCGGCATACTGCGGGATATCTTCACGATGGGTGCACGCCCCATCGGTGTATGGGATGCCATCCGCTTCGGCCCCCTCGACGCGCCCCGCAACCGCTATCTCCTCGACGGCGTCGTCTCAGGGATCGCTCACTACGGGAACGCCGTCGGCGTGCCGACGCTGGGAGGTGAGGTCGAGTTCGCCGATCGTTTCACGAAGAACCCTCTCGTGAATGTCATGGCGCTCGGCATTCTCAAGGAGGACCAGCTCGTGCTGTCGGCCGCATCGGGTGAAGGAAACCTAGCGATCCTCCTCGGGAACGCCACAGGGAAAGACGGGATCGGCGGTGCATCCATCCTCGCATCCGCGTCGTTCGATGCAGGTGACGAGGAGAAGCGCCCAACCGTCCAGGTCGGCGACCCGTTCGAGGAGAAGAAGCTCATCGAGGCATGCCTCGCCCTCTACGACAAGGATCTCGTGGTCGCTATCCAAGATCTCGGTGCAGCCGGCATCTCGTGTGCAACATCTGAGACCGCTGGCAACGGCGGGATGGGCATGGACGTCGACCTCGACGCCGTGCATCTGCGTGAGTCGGGAATGACACCGGGTGAGGTACTCATGTCAGAGTCCCAGGAACGGATGCTGGCGATCGTGGTCCCGGAGAAAGCGGACGAGGTCCTTGCCGTGGCCGAGAGGTGGGAGATCGATGCGTCGATCATCGGTACGGTGACTCGCGGCCCCGCGCTCAAGGTGTACTCCGGGGGGACGCTCGTTGCCGACGTCCCCGCAGCGTCGCTCGCTGACGACGCACCGAAGTACGACCGTCCAGCCACGCGGCCGACCTACCTCGACGACCTGTGGGCCGAAGATCCAGAGATCCCAGAGACGATGGGGGCTGGAGACGTTCTGCGGACACTCCTCGACGATCCCGCTATCGGGGACCGCTCGTGGATCTCGTCGCAGTACGATCACATGCTCTTCCTCAACACCGTTGTCGGGCCCGGCCACGACGGCACCTTGCTCAGGATCAAGGGCACGGAAAAGGCGATGGCGGTCTCGACAGATGGGGATGCGTTGCGTACCCACCTCGATCCTCGCAGGGGGGCAGCGAGGATCGTATTCGAGTCCGCGCTCAACGTCGCGGTCACCGGTGCGGCACCACATGCGCTCGTGGACAACCTCAACTTCGGCAACCCGGAGAACCCCGAGGTCATGTGGCAGTTCACCGAGGCGGTCGAGGGTATGGCCTGGGCATGCGAACAGCTCGACGTCCCCGTTGTTGGGGGCAACGTCTCGTTCTACAACCAGACGGACGGTGTCGACATCTATCCGACGCCGGTGGTCGGCATGCTCGGTTTCTGTGAACCGATGCCGGAAGCACCTCCCCGACTCGACCGAGCCGAGGAGGGGATGGCGCTCTGGGTTCTCGGCGACGTTGCACGCGGCGACTTCGCGGGTTCGGCGTATGACCGGATCGTCAACACGAGCCTCCGGGGAAGGCCAGCAGGCATCGACGGTGATCTGGGAAAGCGGCTCGTCTCGGCCACAGCTTCCCTCGCCCACGAGGTCCCTGTTCTCCACGACGTCTCCACGGGGGGCCTCGCTGTTGCACTCGCCGAGATCGCCATCGCATCGGGTGTTGGGTTCATCCTCGACGACATGCCTGCGCAGGAACTGTTCGACGAAACACCGCTGCGAGTCATCGCCGCGACCCACCGAGATGCGCTCCCGACAGACGTTCCCTGCACACGTATCGGAACGCTCACCGGAGACACACTCGACTTCGCAGCCAACGGATCGATCCCACTCGACGAGGCCCGATCGATCTGGGCCGACGCCATCCCCCGGAGAATGGGTTAGCCAGCCACCAGCCGACGCGTTGGCCGACATCGTCGGCCGCTCGATGCAACGATGAGCGGGGGAACAGCTTCGGGACAGGACCCGTTACCTTTGTATGACCATGGAAGGACAATACGCAACGACGTGCTACCGGCACCCTGACCGGGCGACCCGGCTCTCATGTAGCTCGTGCGGGAGGCCGATCTGCGTTGCGTGCTCACACGATGCTTCGGTGGGGCAGAAATGTCCCGAGTGTGCTGCACCTTCACAACGCGGGCGAGTCATCAACGCACGCGCTGCCATCGGGAAGCCCACGTTTCAGACTTCACCGGTGTCGTTCACGATCATCGCGGTCACCGCGGCGATCTTCGTTGCCGGCTATGTCTCGCCCGACATGGGACGGTGGCTCTTCACCAGCTTCGCCGAGTTCAACGACAAGGTCGCCGCTGGCGAGTGGTATCGGATCTTCAGCGCTGCACTGCTCCACGGCGGCATCTGGCACATCGGCTTCAACATGTACGCCCTCTACCTGTTCGGCCCACGGCTCGAACAGCAGGTGGGTGGACCGGCGTTCGCAGGCCTCTACGTTGCCTCCGCGGGGGCGGGGGGGCTCGCCGCGTACGCGTTCGGACCACCAAGTCAGGTGGCCATCGGTGCATCTGGCGCGATCTTCGGGCTCTTCGGCGCATGGATCTTCGTTGCCTGGAAGATGCGCAGCACCCCGGGCGGACGATCGATGTTCAACCAGCTCATCGTGCTCCTTGCCATCAACATGGCGCTCCCGTTCATCGTCCCGGGAATCGCGTGGACCGCACATGTCGGCGGGCTCCTCGCAGGCATCCTCATCGCGTGGCTGTGGTCGGCTGTCGCTGTCGGGAAACCCAACGCCCGTACGATCCGCGTGGTCATCGCCGCGGCGGTGACCGTTGCGGCGATCGTCGCCACGATCGCCGTCTAAGGGTGTCCGACCGCACACATCCCTCTCATTGAGCAACGCCTGTAGGATTGCACGGTGCACACCGAACCGATGAACGTCGACCTGCCGCTTCTCGATCGACCAGGGGAATCGTGCGGTGTTTTCGGGATCATGGGACCCGACATCGACGCTGCCCGTATGACGTACTTCGGGTTGTTCGCTCTCCAGCATCGCGGCCAGGAGAGCGCAGGCATCGCGGTGAGCGACGGCGGCGACATCACCGTGTACAAGGACCTCGGGCTCGTCGCCCAGGTCTTCGACGAGTCGATTCTCGCCGGGTTGGCGGGCAACCTCGCCATAGGGCACACGAGATACTCGACGACGGGATCGAACCGTTGGGAGAACTCGCAACCCGTCTTCCGACATCTCGGAGACAACGGTATCGTCCTTGCGCACAACGGCAACCTGACCAACACGGCTGACCTCGCATCCCATCTCGGGCCCATGGCCGCAACGACCGATTCGGAGCTGATGACCGAAGCGATCGCGCGAGCGATGGGCGACGGCGACCACAGCCTCGAAGATGCGCTCGCAACGACTCTGCCCAGCTTCGAGGGCGCATTCACGCTGAGTGTCATGGACCATGCGACGCTCATCGGTGTGCGCGACCCGCGAGGTTTCCGACCACTGTGCCTCGGGATGCTCGACGACAGTTGGGTGATCGCCTCCGAGACCGCTGCGCTCGACATCCTCGGCGCCGCGTTCGTGCGCGAGATCGCCCCGGGGGAGATGATCGTGATCACCAGCGACGGTGTGCACAGCCGATTCCCCTTCACCGACACTGGGCATCAGCTGTGTGTCTTCGAGTTCGTGTACTTCGCTCGCCCCGACTCCAGGCTCCTTGGAAAGACCGTGCACTCGACCCGTCAGCAGATGGGGCGGCTCCTCGCCGAGCAGGCTCCGGTTGCTGCCGACATCACTGTGCCCGTGCCCGAGTCCGGCATCCCGGCGGCGCAGGGCTTCGCTGAGATATCCGGCATCCCCTATACGGACGGATTGGTCAAGAATCGATATGTCGGCAGAACCTTCATCCAACCAGCGCAAGCGATGCGCGAGCGCGGTGTGCGCATGAAGCTCAACGCGATGGCAGGGATCGTGGGTGGGCAGCGTGTCGTGCTCGTCGACGATTCCATCGTGCGCGGTTCCACAACCCGCCAGCTCGTCGCGATGATGCGGGAGGCGGGGGCAACAGAGGTGCATCTGCGGATCTCCTCGCCCCCGTACCGTTGGCCGTGCTACTACGGCATGGACACCGGGGACCGCGCCACGTTGCTGGCTGCAGACCACTCCATCGACGAGATCACCACGATACTGGAAGTGGATTCGATCGCCTATCTGGGCCTCGACAACCTGCTCCAGGCAACGGGAACGCCGACCAACGCATTCTGCACGGCGTGCCTCTCTGGCACCTACCCCACGCCGATACCAGACATCGACGGCAAGTTCCTCCTGGAGTCCTCACCATGACCAGCTACGAATCTGCAGGTGTGAACCTCGATGCGGCAGACGAAGTTGTCAACCAGATCGAAACGAAGGTGACCGCGACGTGGAGCACCGACGTCGTTGGGGGCTTCGGGGGGTTCGCTGCTGGCATCCGAATCCCGGACGGCTATCGCGACCCTGTGCTGATGATGTCAACGGACGGGATCGGGACGAAGATCGAGATCGCGCGTGCGTCAGGGATGCTCGACGGGCTTGGTTTCGATCTGGTCGCGATGGTCGCAGACGATCTTGTTGCGGTCGGTGCGCGCCCGATCGCTCTGACGGACTACATCGCCATCGGACAGATCGATGTCGATATCGTTGCGAGGATCGTCGGCTCGATCGCCCGTGCGTGCAGCGAATCCGGGATCTCCCTCGTCGGTGGCGAGACGGCTGAGCATCCCGGCGTCATGGAACCGGACCAGTACGACATATCGGCCACGGCACTCGGCATCGTCGAATACGGCAACGAGATCGACACGTCCCGCGTCGCGCCTGGCGATGTGATCGTGGGGGTGATGAGCCCGAACCTGCGCTCCAACGGCTTCTCTCTCGTGCGGTCGATCATCGCGGATACCCTCGGGTTGGACGAGCCGTTCCCCGGCACAGCACAGCCAACAGCCCAGGTCCTGCTCGCACCGAGCATCGTGTATTCGACGGCGATCGTCGACCTGCTCGCAGAGGTCACGCCGCATGGCCTTGCACACATCACCGGAGGGGGCCTTCCCGGCAATATCGCGCGGATCCTCGGTGAAGCGACGGATGCCGCCATCGAGACAGCGACCTGGGACACGCCCCATGTCTTCGACGTGCTCCAGAGCCTCGGTGAGATCGACGATCACAACATGTACCGAACCTTCAACATGGGGGTCGGATTCGTGATCGTGGTACCCGAAGAAGCCGTCGATGCAACGATCGCTTTGCTCGCTGCCCACTCCCTCGACGCGCACACCATCGGGCGGATCACCGAGGGGACGGGGAACGTCACACTGGCGTAGCGCTCACGGCGCCCCAGCCCGCGATGCACCGTGATGCCCGCACACTGGAGGTATCCTGAAACGGCAGCGACACGCCAGCCGTTGCCTGCCCTGGATACACACGAGAGAAGCACACATGCCCGACACGACCGCCTACCCCGTGGACTTCACCGTTCCCGTAGACGACGAGCAGCGCAACAAGGGCCTCGCGGCGCTCGGCCTCGTCTTCTTCGCCAAAGCCATATTGCTCATCCCCCACATCTTCCTCCTGCTCGCCTACGGGATGGCTGTGCAGGTGATCGTGTGGATCGGCTACTGGTACATCCTGTTCACCGGGGGGAAACCGTTCTGGATAGAGAACCTCGAACTCATCTTCCTCGAATGGGTCAGCCGGGTCTTCGCCTGGTTCACGAGCACCACCGACGTGTATCCAACCTTCGGGACCGACGAGCGCCACCCGGCCCAGGTACGGGTCGAGGAGCCGCCCGAGCCTCAGAGCAAGATCCTCGCCCTCGCCGGCATCTTCCTGATCAGGACGCTGCTTGCGCTCCCTCATCTCATCATCTTGCTATGGCTCACCGTCGGCACATTGGCCCTCGCGTGGTATGGCTACCTGATGATCCTCATCAACGGATCTCTGCCACTGCCGCTCCACTACTACTTCGTGGGCTTCCACCGCTGGTGGGCGAGAACCTGGGCATGGATCGCCGCCCTCACCGATGAATATCCCCCCTTCTCCCTGACGCGCTAGGGCTGCAGCGATCCGCCTTCGGCGGGGACGCGCTTGCGGCGCAGGGACATGAACAGGCGGATCACGGCGTAGGCGAACACCACGAGGATCGCCAGCGGAATCAAGCCGGCAACACCAACGATGATGAAGCTCACGGTCGCCAGCAGCACCTCACCGGCCTGGTCGAAGGCATGAGCGATCGGGCCGTCGCCGCCAGGCACATCCGATGCGGTGAGCGTGTCTGGCACCTCGGTGAGCCCGACCGTCAACGTCGCGAAGTCCGTCCGGGCATCCAGGTACCGGATCCGCCCCTCGATCTGCTCGATGGTGAGCAGCACGTCCTGCATACGGGTCTGGAGGACGACCAGGTCCTCGATCGTTTCGGCTTCGTCCATCAGCCGCGTGTAGAACGCTTCCTGGTCGCGCCAGTACTTCAGCCGTCCTTCGAGGTCGACGTACTCCTCGGAGACGTCCTCGCTCGAGAGCGACGACGACACCGGCACACCAAGAGCCTCGATCCGTGCGACAGCATCGTCGAAGCGGTCACTTGGGATCCTGATGGTGAACCAGCCAACCGCATACCGCTCACCTTGGACGATGTCGACATTCGACTCTCCCGACGACACGTAGCCACCAAGATCTGCAGCGATGCTCCTGATCTTCGTGGACACCGGCCCGAACGTCCCGCGGTCGATCCTGAGATCGACCGATCCATCCCGGATCACCTTCGCATCGAAGGGGGCGCCATCAAGGCCTACGGGGACGGAAACAGCTTCTGAACCTCTCGAAGCCGCCGCGCCTGGTTCCTCGGCCATCGGTGCAACGGCCCCTTCGACGGTATCGCCTTGGTCGTACGTCGCATCGAACCCGGTGTCTCCGCCCAGCGGAGGATCGGCGATGTCGCTCAATCCATCCGAGCTCGACGAACACGCTGCCAGGATGAACATTGCAGCCATTGCAATGGCCCCCACTTTTGTCCACGTCGCGTCTCGCATCGTGCTGGTTGTGTCCATGTTGTTCTCCATTCGTTTGCGCTGATCCCGCGATCCGCTACCACTCCGACGGTCGAATCAGCCGAAACGGTTCCACACTGCCGCAGCAGGCCGTGTCATAGGCCGAGCACCTGACACACCTAGTGCCGGTACGCTCATGTCATGGACCACGCACAGATCCCTTCATCAGATGTCATCACCGTCGACTTCACCGGCCATGTTGCGACCGTGTGGCTCGACCGGCCAGACCAACACAACGCGTTCGGCCCTGCGTTCTGGGCTGACCTGCCAGACATCATGGAAGCCCTCGACGAAGACGATGGCACCAGGGTGATCGTCATCGCAGCACGCGGGTCGTCTTTCACCGTAGGCATCGACTTGAAAGCCTTCGGACCCACGCTGCTCAATGGCGGTGTCGACCCAACGGCTCCGAACCAACCGACCTCAGACATCGCCAAGCGGCGAGCAACATACGCCCTCGTCAAGCATCTCCAGAGAGCCTTCACCGCCATTGCAGACAGCTCCAAACCGGTGATCGCTGCGATCCACGGGTACTGCATAGGGGCAGGGGTCGACCTCATCACCGCATGCGATATTCGCTATGCGTCGAGCGACGCTGTGTTCTCCGTTCGTGAAACCAAGCTCGCCATCGTCGCCGATGTCGGAACACTGCAACGCCTTCCCACGATCGTCAACCCCGGCAACCTTGCCGAGATGGTGTATACGGGCCGGGACTATCCGGCCAGTGAGGCAGCAAGTATCGGCCTTGTCACCAGGGTGCTGCCAGACCGCGACGGCCTGCTCGCCGCGGCGATGGAGACGGCCACCGAGATCGCTGCGAATTCCCCGCTCGCGGTACAGGGAGCCAAGGCAGTCATCGCGGCGGGAGGGGACAGAACGGTTGCAGAGGCGCTCGACTACGTCGCGTTGTGGAACACCGCATTCCTGCAGTCCAAGGATCTCATGGAAGCAGTGATGGCGTACATGGAGGACCGGCCACCCAAGTTCATCGGTGAGTAGGCACTGCACCTCGAAACGAAGACGTGGTACCCGGTACTATGCAGGCATGAACCGGATACCCCGCGACGACCGCAAGGAGCTCTTCGCCTCCCCGTGATAGGCCGGTTCAACCTCGCCACGCACAGTTCCACTACCCCAGGAGAAGAGCATGACTGACCTCCAGAAACGTTTCCATGACATCTACGCGCCGGTGATCGCGTTCGACAACGAGACCGAGATCGTCGAAGGCAAGGGCAGCTGGGTCACCACCGCCGACGGGAAACAGTACCTCGACTTCGCTGCGGGCATCGCCACAACCAACCTCGGCCACCGACCCGACAACGTCGTCGCCGCGGCAGAAGCACAGCTCAACAAGCTCTGGCACGCCGGCGGTTCCTTCCTGTACAGCTCCTTCGTCGACGCTGCTGAGAACATCGTGAGCATCGCGCCCGAGAGCATCGAACGGCTGTTCTTCATGAACTCCGGAGCAGAAGCTGTGGAAGCATCGGTGAAGGTCGCACGCAAGACAACGGGGAGGCAGGGGATCATCGCGTTCCGTGGTGGTTTCCACGGCCGCACGATGGGTGCCGTGACGTTCACGACATCGAAGGCGAAGTACCGACAGGCCTATCACCCACTGCTCCCGTCCGTGTTCATCACGCCGTATCCGCATCCATTCGCCTGGGGAATGACACAGGAAGAAGCGAATGCATACGCACTGCGCGAACTCGAGATGCTCTTCCGCCACGAGGTCACACCTGGCGAGATCGCTGCGTTCCTCATCGAGCCGATGCAGGGTGAGGGTGGCTACTATCCGGGGAGCTTCGCGTTCCTCTCGGCGCTGCGCTCGATCGCAGATGAGCATGGCATCCTGCTCATCATGGACGAAGTCCAAAGCGGCTTCGGGCGGACGGGTGATTGGTTCACCAGCCAGGTATACGGCATCGAACCCGACATCCTGGTCATGGGCAAGGCGATCGCGAACGGCCTCCCCTTGTCTGCTGTTGGATCATCGACGGAGATCCTCGACAAGTTCCCTCCCGGATCGCACGGAACAACGTTCGGCGGGAACCCCGTATCGTGTGCCGCAGCGAATGCTGTGGTCGACGAACTGCGCGATGTGATCCCCGGTGTCGGCGCCCTCTCGGAACACGCGTTCGAGCGATGGAACGAAGCTAAAGCGCAACACAAGACCATCGGCGATGTCCGCGGGCTCGGCCTGATGATCGGAATCGATCTTGTCACAGAAGGGAACACACCCGATCCAGATGCCTTCAGGCCCATCGCCGACCGCGCGTTCGAGTCGGGGATGTTCATCCTCAATTGCGGGCCGTCGGGGAACATCATCCGGTTCATCCCTCCCCTGAACGTATCGATGGACGACCTCGATACGGGCATCGACATCCTGATCGATGCGATCGCAGCCTACGAACGGTAGAGCCGCACAACCTGGCACAACGCGAAAGGCTGGCACCAAGAAGGTGTCAGCCTTTCGTCATCTGGTTTCAGACGCAGAGGGAGCGGCTATTCCTCAACGTTGAGGACGCCACGCAGCCGCGGGTACCGAACGGGACGATGCGTGTGACAGAACTCAGCGCGGTTGTAGCGCGAGAGTTTCGTGTCACACTCTGGGGACGCGCAGGTGCGATCCTCATCGTACGTCTTCGGACGGCGAGAGCGGCCCTTGGGCCTCGACGCCTTGAGAATGTCAGACATGTACTGTCAGCCTTTCTGCAGCTGTTGCAAGCGGTAATCCGGTGCCCAACCCACAGTAGGGGGAAGCACCGAGGATTTTCGACCGTCGGAGTCTAGTTCCTCGACCACAGAACATGCAAGAACGGGTACCGCATTCGCTCCGTATCAGCTCCCGAAGATACGCTCATGGGGGTCGTCGCTGGCTCGGGCACCGGGAAGAGCTACCGCTGCGACGAGCCCAGCAGCTGCGAGAAACGCCAACCAGTCGCCAAACCGTACCCAGATCGTCTGGCCTCCCCCGGTGAACTGGAGGCTCCCGTAGATGATCGTGCTCTCGAGGATATCGGTGGTGCGGCCGATGGATCCGTCAGCCTCGATGAACGTCGACTTCCCTGTGATCGATGCATACGCGGTGTCCAGCCCGATCGCTGCCGCGTTGACCCGTACCATGCCGATCGCCTGGTCGGAAGCTGCAGAGTCGCCGAAGCTCGATGTGTTCGTGGAGATGGTCATCACCTCGGCGCCAGCCCTGGCGACCGACCGCATGCTCCTCGCGAACGATCCCTCGAAAGAGATCGCTGTTCCGACGGTACCGAACTCGGTCGCGAACACAACAGCTTCGTGCCCCCTGACCATGTCGCGGGGCACCTGGTCCAATTGCGGGACGAAGTCGAGAAGGTCACGCAACGGAACGTACTCACCGAACGGCACCGGATGTCGCTTCCAGTACTCACCGACCTTGATCCCGTCAGGTGAGTACAGGACACTGACGTTGAGGAATCCATCGCTTCCGACGACCCTCGTTCCTGAGATGAGGATGTACGCTTCGAGTCTTCTGGCCTCTTCGATGATCTCACCGCGGACAGCGTCGTTCTCCTCCGGTTCGAACGGGGTCCCCGTCGAATTCTCCGGCCACACGACGAACTCAACAGAACCGGCCGGAATAGCCCGGGTCAGTTCGAGATGCCGCTCGTAGATCCGTTGGCTCTCGTTCTGACAATGCACCTGCGGGCAGGGAGACGATCCTTGGACGATCGCTGTCCGCCACACAGGAGCATCCGCCCGAGGCGACGGGGCGAACAGAAGGCCGCCAACGAAGAACAGCGCTGTCACAACCGAAGGGTCCACGAACAGTCGCCATTCTTTGTGCGATTCGATCACGAGAGCGAGGCCTGCCGCGACGCCGACGACGAGGACCGTCCAACCCGAAGGCCCGATCCACTGTACTGAACCCGATGCGCCGGGAAGCCCGGCAGCCGGATAGCCGATGTCGCCCCACGGGAATCCTCCGAATGGGAACCGGCCCCTGATCCATTCCATCACAGCCCAGCTCCCAACAGCGATGAGCCACCACCGCCATGCGGGCCACAGCCTGAATGTCCATACGGTGAAGCCGTAGGCAGCCGAGAATGCGGCCATGATCAGCACGAGCGGGAAGTACGCGACAACGCCAAGCACGACAAGCCACGTGAGCAACAGGCTGAAGAACGCCGCTCCCCAAGCGAAGCCGGCAAGGATCGCATGACTCGGCTTCTCGACCATGCGAATCGCAAGGAAGAAGGGCACGGGAGCAACGAAAGCGAGCGGGGCGATCCCGATGGGGGGAAACGATGCCCACATAAGCATCGAACTCAACGCTATGAGAGCGACAGGAACCATAGGTGGTGAGCATAGGACGGCAGCAGGCGATCAGACCGCACGCAACCCGAAGAGCGATACCATCGAAGCGATGGACGATCTACATGTCGCGATAGCAGCAGCCCGGGCGGGGGCAGATATCGTCGCCGCGTATTTCGGAGCGTCGCCCGATCCTGAGTACAAAGGCAAGTTCGACCCGGTGACGGCAGTCGACCGGGCGGCCGAAGAAGCGATCCTCGATGTCCTCGCCGATGAACGGCCTGACGATACGGTGACAGCCGAGGAGACAGGCGGCGAGATACGTGGCGGCCGACACTGGATCGTCGACCCGCTCGACGGAACGGTCAACTTCGTCCACGGCATACCGCACGTCTCGGTCTCTGTTGCGCTCTATGACGGCACGAAAGGCCTTGTTGGCGTGGTTCACGACCCCCTCAGGGATGAGCTCTTCACCGCGTTCGACGGGGGAGGCGCCAGGCTCAACGGCCATGTGATCTCTGTCTCGAACGTGCAGAATGTCAGCCGGTCGATCGTCGCCACCGGGTTCCCCTACGATCACGACAGGCGCGCAGACGAGCTGTCTGTGGTCGTGCGCGAGATGCTCCGGGAGATCAACGGACTGCGGAGGATGGGATCTGCCGCACTCGATCTCGCCTGGGTTGCTGCTGGCAGATACGACGCGTACTGGGAGCTTGGCATCGCTCCGTGGGACGGGGCAGCAGGCATGGTGCTCGTACGAGAAGCTGGCGGGATCGTGACCGATCCGTTCGGAAGACGGTCATCACCGTCGATGGGGCTCGTCGTGGCCACGAACGGGCATCTCCACGACAAGCTGCGGTCCATCGTCGAAGCCTGGATGCCGGCGGACCTCGTCCAGCCGTGATCCGGGTCGTCACAGCAGATCGGATCATCACCCCGACTGGGATCTCGGCGAACGCTATCCGCATCAACGACGGACGTATCGAAGCCATCGGCTCACATGCGGCACTCTGCGGGCAAGGTGCAATCGAAGACGTCTTCGCCGGAGGGACGATCGTCGCCGGACTGCGCGACGCGCACATACACCCGGCTTCGTATGGTGCGCTTCTCCAGGGATGCTCGCTGAAGTCCGCTTCCACGATCGTGGAACTGCAGGAGCGCATCGCTGCACATGCCCGAAGCCTTCCCCAGGGGACAGCGGTGATCGCGACCCGATTCGACGACGAGAACCTGGTCGAACGACGACTCCCGACGCGCCAGGACCTCGATGCGGCGGTCGACGACCGGCCCGTGGTCATCTACCGCTACTGCGGACACGTCGCCGTAGCCAACTCGACGGCACTCGCCTCCTCCAGTATTGCCCGTACCACACGGAACCCTGAAGGCGGCACGATCGACAGAGATGCCACAGGCGCTCCCACAGGTGTGCTCCGAGAGACCGCCGTCGGCCTGATCGACGGAGCGCTCGCGCGCGGCCGTGCACTCGATCCCGACAGCCTCATCGACGGCCTGACACGGCTCGGGGGCCTGGGCCTCACCTCCATCGGGGCGATGATCGGATACGGTGAGGCATCTGCAGAGAAGCTCGCTGCGGAGGTAGCGCTCTGGCGGGACATCGCCCACGACCTGCCGATCAAGGTACACGGCTTCGTCATCGCGGAGACACCGGATCAGCTCGACCACGCTAGAGCAACGATCTCGGGCGTTGCCGATCGGCTGCGCTGGCTTGGCGTGAAACGGTTCGCGGACGGGAGCCTCGGTGGCCACACCGCGGCGTTGCGCGCGCCGTTCTCCGACAACGCCACGAAAGGGGCCTATCGCCTGACGAACACCGATGCGAGCATGGCTCGCCACAGCCTGGCCCTCGGCGGCATGGTCGCCATCCACGCGATTGGAGACAGGGCCGTTTCGGGGGTTCTCGACCTGTTCGAGCGACTGATCGCTGAAGGCGCAGACCCGTCGTCACTGCGTATGGAACACGCGTCGGTGATCGATCCCAACCAGATCGAACGCTTTGCCGACCTCGGGGCAACTGCTTCGATACAGCCTGCGTTCCTCGCATCCGATGCGTCGTGGATAGAGCGACGGCTCGGAAAGCAGCGCCTCGATTGGGTGTACCCGTTCCGTTCGATGCGCAACGCTGGCATACCGCTGGCTGGCTCCTCAGATAGCCCCGTCGAGCCGCCGCATCCCTTGTGGGGCATGGCAGCAGCCATGGACCGCCACGGGCTCACACCCCGGCAGCGGCTCAGCGGTTCGGAAGCCCTCGACCTGTTCACCTCAGGGGGCGCGGCTGCGCTACGCGAGCCTCAGCCCCTCACTGTTGGGAGCCCGGCAGACATTGTCGTTGTCGATGTCGACCCAACGACCGCTCGTCCCGAAGACATCCACGACGCATCCGTGCTCGACACGTATCTCGACGGGGAACCGGTCGAGGTCGACCGGTCGCTCCCGACGTGGGTTGACTAGATGTGTCAGGCCGTGCGGGAATCTGGCCAGCACTGTGCGCAGAAAGCACCCCACTCGCCATAGCGCGGATCGTGGGTGAGCGCCGTGCCACATCCCGAACACACAGAGCGGACGAAATTGTCCGCTACGCGCTGAAATGGCCCGTCGTGTGACAGGATCTCAGAGACGAGAACAGTGTTGGAACGGCTCATGGGCATCCCCGAAAGGTACCGCAACAGGCCACATATCGAGCCGCTATGAACCCTGCTGATCCGGAACGGGGCCGATGATCGCGTCGATGGAATCGAGAACCTCGTCGATCGTGGCGTGACGCCCCAGTTCCGCCTTGGAGAACACGAGATCGTCACCGACGACGACCTCGAACACGCCGCCACGCGATGGGATGATCGTGATGTCGCCGATGTAGTGCTCGAACTTGGTGAGGATCGCCTGAACCATGCTCACGGCACGGTCGGTATAGCCTCAGGCTGCACAGTATTCGATAGATAGATGCATCCTGGCATGGTAGCCGCTCGTCTTCGGCAGACGAACGTTGCGATGCCGCTAGTCGAGGACTGCTCCCGATTCTGCAGATCCGACGAGGCGAGCATACTTGGCGAGAGCGCCACGGGTATAGCGAGGTGGGTGAGGCTCCCATGCCGCACGTCGGGCATCGAGCACTGCCTGGTCGACGAGCACGTCGATGGCCCTGTTCGGGATATCCACCCTGATCGTATCCCCGTCCTCGATGAGGCCGATCGGGCCGCCGTGGGCGGCTTCGGGTGCGACATGCCCGACACACAGGCCTGTAGTGCCTCCAGAGAACCTGCCGTCGGTGACCAACAGCACCGACTTGCCGAGGCCAGCGCCTTTGATGGCTGCTGTTATCGCAAGCATCTCCCGCATGCCGGGCCCACCCTTTGGCCCTTCGTAGCGGATGATGACCACATCGTTCGGTTCGAGCGAACGATCCCACAGCGCCTCGAGCGCGTGCTGCTCGTCGTTGAACACCCTGGCTGTTCCTTCGAACACATCGAGGTCGACGCCAGCGATCTTGACCACAGCGCCACCGGGTGCGACGGATCCGCGCAAGATAGCGATGCCGCCCTGGCTGGCGAGCGGCTTGTCGATGGGAAGAAGAACGTCCTGATCGCCTGGTACCACCACATCGGCGAGGTTCTCTGCCATCGTCCTGCCGGTCACCGTCATCACATCGCCATGGAGCAATCCAGCATCGAGCAGAGCCTTGAGAACAACGGGAACACCGCCGATACGGTCGAGGTCGACCATGTGATACCTGCCAAACGGCTTCATGTCTCCGATGTGCGGCGTCCTCCGCGAGATCTCGTCGAAGTCCTCGAGTGTGAGGTCGACATCGGCCTCGTGGGCGATCGCCATGAGGTGCAGCACGGCGTTCGTGGACCCACCGAGCGCCATCACCGTGGTGATCGCGTTCTCGAATGCCTTGCGCGTCATGATGTCGCGAGGCCTGATATCAGCGTCAAGCAGCGCCACAACCGCCTCGCCCGACTTGCGTGCGTAATCGTCGAGCCTGCTGTCGACAGCGGGCACCGATGCGGATCCCGGCAGCGACATGCCGATCGCTTCACCGACCGAGGCCATCGTGTTCGCAGTGAACATACCTGCGCACGAGCCCGCACCAGGGCAGGCGTTCTGTTCGATCTCGAGCAGGGTCTCATCGTTCACCGAGCCTTGCGCGTGGCCACCGATGCCTTCGAACACATCGACGATCGAAATGTCCTTGCCACCGACACGGCCAGGCAGAGAGGATCCGCCATAGAGGAACACGGAAGGAAGGTTGTGCCGTGCGGCAGCCATGAGCATTCCGGGCAACGACTTGTCACATCCTGCGATCGAGACCATCCCATCGAAGCGCTCCGCGTGCATGACGAGTTCTACAGAGTCTGCAATGACCTCCCGTGACACGAGCGAGGCGCGCATGCCTTCATGACCCATGGCGATACCGTCAGACACCGCGATGGTCGCGAACTCGAGGCCAACCGCACCGGCAGCTCGCACACCGATCTTTGCGAAACCAGCAAGCTTCGGCCCGGTGACGTTGCACGGTGTGACCTCATTGCCTGCCGACACGATACCGATCTGGGATCGAGCGAAATCATCCTCGCCGAAGCCGACAGCCCGGAGCATCGCTCGAGCCCCGGCCCGTGCTGGTCCAATGGTCACGTCCTGAGAGTGGATCTTCTTCTCCATACCCCTGAGCGTACTCCCGCCATGACGCGTCACGTCCACCCCTGGCCGAGACGCGTGGACTATCAGGTTTCGACTCCTACCCTCACACAACGATGGCACCCGTGACCGAAACCTTCCCAGAGATCCCCAGCGTTCCCTCCTCAGGACCAGGGCAACCTCGCAAGAAACGCATGGGCTTTGCGAAGAAGGCGTTCCTCACGCTGCTCGCGTTGCTGGTCATCGTGGTGTTCGCCGGGTACGCGTACCTCCGGTACACGGAGAGCAAGATCGACAGGATCGCATCAGAGGATGTCACAGCCCTCGTGCCGGTAGCAGGCGGCTCGGGACAACTGATCAACTTCCTCATCGTCGGGGTCGATGACCGGTCGACCCTACCCGACGATTGGGAGGACAACTTCGGTGATTTCTCTGGACGCAGGACCGATGTCATCATGGTGGCACACCTCGTCCCAGGGAGCGGTATCCAGTTGCTGTCGATACCAAGGGACCTCAAGTCGAGTATCCCGGGCCATGGAACGAACCGGATCAACGCGTCCTATGTCTTCGGCGGTCCTGATCTGCTCATCCAGACGGTGCAGTCAGAAACAGGTATCCCGATCAACCACTACGCGGAGATCGACTTCGCCGGTGTCGGCGCTGTGGTCGACTCGCTCGGTGGAGTCACGCTCGACTTCGAGTATCCGGGAAGGGACCTCAAGTCGGGGTTCGCCGTCGATGCCGGGACGCACACCCTCGATGGAGAACAAGCGGTCGCCTATGCGCGCTCGCGCAAGTACCAGGTCTTCAAGGACGGAAAGTGGCAAACCACCGGCGGTGGCGACATCGCCCGCACGGGCCGTCAGCAACAGATCCTCATCGCGTTGTTCGACCAAGCCACCTCGCCCAAGAGCGCATTCAACCTTCCATCGTTCCTCCCCACGTTCGCAGACCAGATCACCGCGGACGAAGGTGTCACGTTGGCGCTCATGGCGACCCTGGGCAAGGAGGCTCTTACGATGAAGAGCCGCGACATCGACAACACAACGCTGCCCGTCAAAAGCCAGCGAGGCAGCGACAATCGCTCCTACGTCGTCCCTGTCAAGGCAACACAGGCAGTCATCGACGCGTTCATAGCGGGAGAACCATTCCCTGACTGACCAACGAAGGGCCCTTCACGCAAGGATCTCGACGGCACCGACGAGGTCGTCTATCTCGTCATCCGTGTTGTACGCATGCACCGAGGCCCTCACCAGGCCGTCGATGCCGCGAGCATGCATGTCGTATGGGGCAGACGACGATGTGGAGATCGATACGTTGATCGACCGCTCAGCGAGCAACTCCCGTACCTCGAGCGTCTGACGACCGTCGATGTCGAAGGTCACGATGCCACCTCGCTCGCTCCCCTTGTCATGGACGGTCACACCGTCGATCATCGTGAGCTGTGACCGCAGGGCGGTAGCGAGGTCCTGGATGCGACGCCACATCGCGTCGATGCCAACGTCGATGGCGTAGTCGATCGCTGCCCCGAATCCCACCACACTGGCATACGGCTTCTCCCATGTCTCGAACCGGTGCGTCCCGCCTGCCAGTTCGAAGGAGTCGGGTAGCACGACAGGGGCACTCTCCGCTTCGACGAAAACGGGGTCGAGCCGGTCGAGGAACGACTCCTTCACGTAGAGGAACCCCATCCCGCGAGGACCCCTGAGGTACTTGCGTGACGTACCGGTGAGCATGTCGCACCCGATGCGCGCAACATCGAGGGGGATCTGCCCGGCGGTCTGGCATACATCGAGCAAGTACGGAACGCCGTGACGTCCGGCAATCTCCCCGACCGCAGCGGCCGGGTTGACGAGGCCACCGTTCGTCGGCATGTGGTTGAGCGTGATCAACGCTGTGTCCTGTTCGCTCACCATTGCATCGAGCGCATCGATGTCCATGTCACCGCTCAACGTATCAGGGACCACATCCACGACGACGCCATCGCGATCACGCACATGCAAGTACGCAGCCCAGTTCGAGACGTACTCCGAAGACGACGTGACGATGCGGTCCCCTTCACCGAGGCGAAGACCGTAGAAGAGCACATCCCATGCCCGTGTCGCATTGGCCGCAAGGGCGACTTCGGACCGGTCCGCACCGACGAGACGCGCCAGGGATCGGTACACAGCTTCGATCTGACCTGCTCGTGCCCGCTGCATCTCGTATCCGCCCATGGTGGCCTCGCCAGTGAAGTACTCCCGGACCGTGTCGACAACCGGTTGGGGCATCAACGCTGCCCCAGCGTTGTTCATATGCGTCACATGTGCAACACCAGGGGTCTCGTTCCGAAGCCGCTCGACATCGATGGTCACGGGACAAGCCTTCCTTCCATGCCACCTGCGACGGTCACGACCTGTCCCGTCATGTGGGGAGATACGGTGGGAGATGCGAGAATGACGGCCTGATTCGCGACATCGAGGGGAGTAGCGAGCTCTTTTCTGGCCATGGTCGCTGTCGCGTTCTCCTTCGATCGCGGATCGATGCCCTCATCTTGCCGTTTCGGGGTCACCGTCCACCCGGGCGCAACAACATTCACCCTGACGCCGTCGCCTATCCGTGCTGCCTCGTTCTTGAGCGAGAGAAGAAGCCCTGTGTTGATAGCCCCCTTCGCCGCGGCATAGTCAGCGTGGCCGGCCTCGCCGAATTGGCCAGCCGTCGACCCGATGAGGATGAGTGCACCGCTGCGGGTCGACGCAGCGTGGTGCAAGAAGCCCCGCGCGGTAAGAAATGTGGCGGTCAGGTTGCGATCCAACGTCTCCTTCCACCGCTCGAAGCCAAGATCCCACACCGGCTGGTCCGCTGGCGGGTACCATCCTGCGTTGGCGACACAAACGTCGAGACCTCCGAGCACCTCGATCGCTGTTGGGACAAGAGCGTCAGCTTGCAATTCGTCGGTGAGATCGGCGCCGATCGCCGCCCCGCCGACCTCGTCTGCAAGATCGCGGGCTTCCTGCTTGCTCGTGTGGTAGTGGATGGCAACGGACGCGCCCTCAGCGGCAAAGGCTCGGACGATGGCAGATCCTATGCCGCCTGCACCGCCTGTGACAAGCACTCTGGCACCAGCGAGTCCCGTATCCATACGCCGAGGGTACCGGGAATCCCGCTGCGAGGGAACACCCTCACCCCCAGCTGCTCACCGATGTGATCTCGATCTCGTAGTTGACCCGTACTTCACCTGGTGCTCCGAACCGATAGCTCTCGTGGCCCATGTACTTGCGGGCCAGATCGTCGATGAGCCAGGTGCCGTCGGTCGCCGCCTTCACGACGTGTCCGCGCAACACGATGTTCTTGAACGGCATGTCCGGCGGCGTGAACGACAGCGCCACCCTCGGGTCGAGCGCCAGGTTGCGCGGCTTCACCCGGCCCTCCGCCGTGGAGAACAGCACCTTGTCGCCGTCTCTGCCGATCCATACCACCGAGACGTGCGGGGATCCATCCGGCATCAACGTTCCCAGGTGTACGTACACCTTCTCGTCGAGCAGATCTTTGATCTCCTGCGGTAGTTCCATCGGTACTCCTCGCCTCGGGCCCACCAGCCTACCGCCTGCTCTCGAGACGTCTGGCGTCCGGAATCGCGGTATGTTGCGCTTCTGGACGTCAAAGCCCCAGGGAACGAGCGACGGATGCAGACACCAACCCGAATAGCATACGGTGGCCGCTCTGGGGCACCGGTCGCGCTGATCGCGGCGACCGCCGCGGTGACGGTCATGTTCTCGGCCACACCGTTCCTCATCACGCCAATATCGGAGCACTACGGGGTCTCCGAGGGCGCTGTCGGTGCAATCTCGATGGCACAGGTCGGTGCGTTCGCAGCAGCCAACTTCATCCTGCCGCGCCTGTTCCGCCCCTCAGGCAGGGTGTTGCGGTTCGCAGCCATGGCGCTCGTCGTGCTCAACATCGCGAGCGTCTTCCCCCCGTGGTATCCAGCGCTGGTTGCGTTGCGTCTCGTCGCAGGGTTCGCTGCGGGGGCGATGACATGGCTCACGTGGACCAACGCCATGAACCGGAAACGGTCGATGGCCGCTGTCGCGTCGACGGGCCCCGTCGTGGCGCTGGTAGCGGCGCCGATCATGGCGGTCGTAGCGCACCGAGGCGACCAGTATGTCTACGTCCTTCTCGCTGCGCTGACGATCCCCGCTGCGATCCTCTTCGCTCCTGTGCATGGGAGGAAGCGAGCACGCGGTGTCATCAGCGGTTCCAAGTCGAACCGACTGCTTCTCGTAGCACTTGGAACGTTGACGTTCTTCGGATCTGCGCTGTTCATCAACCAAGCGATCGTTGCACGGGACATCCACGGGCTAAGCCCCCTCGCTACATCACTGGCCTTCTCATTGAACGCGGCAGGCGGACTTGCGGGAGCACGCCTGTCGGTCAAACACAGGATCCCCGGATGGTTCATGGTCAGCATCGGGCCTGCTGCGATCCTCACCGTCCTTGGCCCCATGCCGCTGTTCTTCATCGGGATGCTCTGGTGGGGATTCGCTTTCTGGATGGCTGTGCCTGGTGTCCTCCAGATGCTCGTAGATCGCTCTCTCGAACCAAGTGAGCGCGCCGGAGATGGGCAAGGCGTCATGGCCCTCGGGCGCGCGTTCGGGCCTGCGCTCGGCGGCTACTTCGTTGACACTGGCATGCTGACCACGCTCGCGATCGTGTCCGGGACGGGCATCATGGCTTCGGGTCTCACGGTGGTCGGTGTCAAACAAGGCAGGGAGATGCTCCCACCAAGCGACCCGCGAACGATCGACCAGAAGTGAGAAACAAGCGCGCGGCTACAAACACCAGCGAACGAACGGTAGCGTGAGGGACATGAGCACACCTTTTCTCGAACAACTCGCAGCACAGCTTGAGGAACTCGAGGCGGAAGGCCTCTACAAATCCGAGAGGGTGATCGCATCACCCCAGGACGCGGTCATCACCCTCGAAGACGGGTCGCAGGTCATCAACTTGTGTGCCAACAACTATCTCGGGCTCGCCAACGACCCGCAACTGGTCGCGACAGCCAAGAACGCACTCGACAGCTACGGGTACGGTATGGCGTCCGTGCGGTTCATCTGCGGCACCCAGACCGTGCACGAGACGCTCGAACACCGGATCAGTTCCTTCCTCGGCACCGAATCTACGATCCTGTACTCGTCGTGCTGGGATGCGAACGGCGGCCTCTTCGAGACCGTTCTCGGCCCCGACGATGCGATCGTCTCGGACGCGCTCAACCACGCGTCGATCATCGACGGTATACGCCTGTGCAAGGCGAAGCGGTTCCGCTACGCCAACAACGACATGGACGATCTGCGAGAACAGCTTGAAGCTGCCAAGGGTGCACGCCACATCATGATCGCGACGGATGGCGTCTTCTCCATGGACGGCATCATCGCCAACCTGCCAGCCATCTGCGATCTTGCCGACACGTACGGCGCCATGGTGATGGTCGACGACTCGCACGCCGTTGGGTTCGTCGGCCCGAACGGTGGAGGGACTCCTGACTATTGGGGGGTTGCCTCGCGGATCGACGTGATCACCGGAACGCTCGGAAAGGCACTCGGGGGCGCGTCTGGCGGGTACACCTCTGGCCGCAAAGAGATCATCGATTGGCTCAGACAACGCTCACGCCCGTATCTGTTCTCGAACAGCCTCGCACCGGTGATCGCGGCGACAACCATCGAAACGCTCAACACCCTGCAACGCTCAGACAGCCTGCGCGACGCCCTCGAAGCGAACGCACAACGGTTCCGTGCCGGTATGGAATCTGCAGGGTTCACACTCGCAGGCTCCGACCATCCGATCATCCCCGTCATGATCGGCGATGCACGGCTCGCAGGGGAGATGGCCGATCTGCTCCTCACCGAAGGTATCTACGTCGTTGGGTTCTCGTTTCCCGTTGTCCCCCGAGGGCAAGCGCGGATCCGTACCCAGATGTCTGCAGCACATACCGCAGAACACATCGATCAGGCCGTTGCGGCGTTCACCGAAGTCGGCAAGCAGCTAGGGGTGATCGGCTGATGCGGGCGATCGTCAAGGCGAAACCCGAGCCAGGCCTCTGGATGCAGGAGATCGGAGAGCCCCATGTAGGCCCGAACGATGTCCTCATCAAGATCTCGAAGACCTCGATCTGCGGTACCGACCTCCATATCGAAGCATGGGACGACTGGGCGCAAGCAACCATCCCTGTGCCCATGGCCATCGGCCATGAGTATGTTGGCACCGTTGAACGGTTCGGCGACGAGGTCGAAGGCATCGAGATCGGACAGCGGGTCTCGGGTGAAGGCCACATCGTGTGTGGGCGGTGCCGGAACTGTCAGGCTGGCCGGAGGCATCTGTGCATCAACACCATCGGTGTCGGCGTCAACCGCCCAGGTGCTTTCGCTGAGTACCTGTCCATCCCAGGCATGAACGTCCAACCGATTCCCGACGACGTCGCAGATGACGTCGCTGCGATCCTCGATCCTCTCGGCAACGCGGTCCATACCGCGTTGCACTTCGATCTCGTCGGCGAGGACGTGCTCATCACAGGCGCTGGCCCTATCGGCATGATGGCCGTCGTTGTCGCGCGACACGTCGGTGCAAGGCTCATCGTGGTGACCGATGTCAACGACTACCGGCTCGAACTCGCCAAGGATCTCGGTGCAGACCGTGAGATCAATGTACTGCGACAGACGGTGCCCGACACGATGGCAGAGCTCGGCATCGTGGAAGGATTCGATGTGGGACTTGAGATGTCCGGTCAGCCCTCGGCACTCCATGACATGATCACGAACATGAACAACGGCGGAGACATCGCCCTTCTCGGCATCCCACCGAAGCAGGCGCCGATCGATTGGAACGACATCGTATTCAAGGGCCTGACACTGCAGGGCATCTACGGACGCAAGATGTTCGAGACGTGGTACAAGATGCTCGCGATGATCCAGACCGGCGTCGACGTGAGCCCCGTGATCACCCACCACTTCCCTGCGGAAGACTTCCAGGAGGCCCTTGCCGTCATGCACTCGGGCACGTGTGGCAAGGTGATCCTCGAGTGGGAGTGAGCTCCCCGCGTTTCATTGGGCCTTCAGTCTGGTGCGGGGGCGAGGAAGATGGCTGCGAGCGGCGGCAGCGTCAACACGAGGGACTGGTCATAGCCGTGGATCGAGACCGCATCGGCTGCAACAGCGCCGTTGGTCACACCGCTCCCTCCGTACTGGAGGTCGTCACTGTTGAGGGCTTCGTTCCACACGCCCGGAGTTGGTACCCCGATGCGATAGCCGCTGCGGACGACGGGAGTGAAGTTCGCTACGAATAGGACGGGGTCACCACCTGCCGACATCCGCAGGAACGCGTACACCGAACTCGCGGCGTCGTCGCCGATCACCCACCGGAACCCGGCAGGGTCGCTATCGAGTTCGTGGAGAGCGGGCGTCGCTCTCAAGATCCTGTTGAGATCCGTGACGAACCGCAGGACACCGCTGTGGCCCTCTTGGCTCGCTTGCGCCCAGCTCAGCTCCTGTTCATGGTTCCACTCCTCCTCCATGCCGAACTCGCCCCCCATGAAGAGCAGCTTCTTGCCTGGCTGAGCCCACTGGTAGCCGAAGAGCAGCCGCAAACCGGCGAACTGCTGCCAGCGGTCTCCTGGCTGCTTCGCCAACAGCGAGCCCTTCCCGTACACGACCTCGTCGTGTGACAGCGGGAGGATGAAGTTCTCGTTGAACGCGTACACCATGCGGAAACTGAGTTCGGAATGGTGGTGGCTGCGATACATCGGGTCACGGGAGACATAGTCGAGTGTGTCGTTCATCCATCCCATGTCCCACTTCTCACCGAATCCCAGGCCGCCTGCATCTACCGGTGCCGTCACCTGGGGGAACGCGGTGGACTCCTCAGCGGACATCACGATGCCAGGCTGCTCACGGTACACGGCGGTGTTGAGCTGCTTGATGAACTCGATCGCTTCGAGGTTCTCGCGCCCTCCCAGCACATTGGGCTCCCACTCCCCCTCGTTCCTCGAATAGTCGCGATAGAGCATCGATGCCACAGCGTCGACCCTGACGCCGTCGGCGTGGTACGTGTCGAGCCAGTGCGTCGCGCTCGATATCAGGAAACTCCTGACCTCGTGCCTCCCGTAGTTGAAGATGAGACTGTCCCAGTCTGGCTGGTAGCCCCGCTTCGGGTCGGCGTGTTCGTACAGGTGTGTCCCATCGAAGCGTGCCAGGCCGAACGCGTCCGCTGGGAAGTGTGAAGGTACCCAATCGAGGTACACGCCCAGGCCCCGCTTGTGCAAGTGCTCGATGAAGAACATGAGGTCCTGTGGATCTCCGTATCGGGAGGTGGGGGCGAAGTACCCGGTGCACTGGTATCCCCACGATCCGTAGAAGGGGTGTTCCATCACTGGCATCAGCTCGACGTGCGTGAAGCCGAGTTCCTCCATGTAGTCGGCGAGTTGGGAGGCGATAGCGCGGTATCCGCCCGGTTCGTACCGCCACGAGCCGAGATGGAGCTCGTATATCGAGATCGCTGCGTCAACGCTGTTGCGCTTCCCGCGCGAATCCATCCACGCAGCGTCGTCCCACGAATAGTCCAGGTCCCAAACGATCGATCCTGTCCGTGGGGGCTCCTCCGCTTTGAAGGCGAACGGGTCCGCCTTGTCGAATGGTTCACCTCCTGTAGGCCCGGTGATCCGGTATTTGTATACGGCGCCCTGTCCGATTCCAGCGATCGTCCCCGACCAGACCCCCGAGTCGTCTCCGTGGAGGTCGACGCCTTCCCCCCAGTCGTTGAAGCTTCCGATGACGCTGACGTGGGTAGCAGAGGGAGCCCACACCCGAAACGTTGTACCGCCAGGGGATCCGTGCGCACCGAGCACCCGATGCAGTGTTCCGTGCGTCCCTTCGTTGAACGACCAGCGGTCTTCGGGGCTCATTGGTGCAGGGGTTGCGCGCATAGGTACAATCTAGCTTCATGGAGCATCGACGAACGCTCGACCGTGTCCCCGCGGCTGCAAGGCCCGCGCGGTGTGGGACAATACCGACGTGAACTTCCGCGGCACAGAGAAACGGGTCCTTTCGATCGTCCTCGCTGGAGGCAAGGGAACTCGACTCATGCCGCTGACAGCGGTGCGGGCAAAGCCCGCGGTACCCCACGGTGGCCAGTACAGGCTGATCGATTTCGCATTGTCGAACCTGGCGAACGGTGGGTACCGGAGGATCGTCGTGCTCACCCAGTACAAGAGCCACAGCCTCGATGTGCATATCTCGACCACATGGCGCATGTCCACCATCCTTGAGAACTACGTGACGACCGTGCCGGCCCAGATGCGTCGAGGACCGCAGTGGTTCGCAGGATCGGCAGACGCCTTGTATCAGAACATGAACCTCATCGACGATGAGTCCCCGAAATACATATTCGTGTTCGGAGCAGACCACATCTACCGCATGGATCCTGACCAGCTGCTCCAACACCATATTGCCAGCGGCGCGGGTGTGACGGTCGCCGGTATTCGCGTCCCCATCGACCAGGCTTCCCAGTTCGGTGTGATAGAGAAGGGCCACGGGTCATCGATGATCACCGCGTTCCGGGAGAAGCCTGATGACCCCGTCGGCCTGCCAGATTCCCCGAACGAAGTGCTCGCCTCGATGGGGAACTACGTGTTCACTGCAGAGGCTCTCGTCGATATCCTGAATGCTGATGCTGCTTCCAACCTGTCAGGGCGCGACATCGGTGGAGACCTCATCCCGGCACTCGTCAAGAGCGGGGACGCCCATGTCTACGACTTCATGACGAACACCGTCCCGGGCGAGACCCCGCGCGACAGCCACTATTGGCGCGATGTCGGGACGCTCGACTCGTACTATGACGCGAACATGGATCTCGTCGACCCGCACCCAATCTTCAACCTCTACAACACCGAATGGCCGGTGTACAACGCACACAGGACGCTTCCACCAGCCAAGATCGTGGCACACGGCGAGTTCGGTGCGGGGCGTGTGTCCAATTCGATTGTCTCGCCAGGTTCGATCATCACCGGAGCAGTAGTTGAGCATTCCGTGATCTCACCGAACGTACGCATCGAGCCAGGCGCCGTCGTCGAGAACTCGATCCTCTTCGACAATGTCATGGTTGGTGCGGGAGCGGTCCTGCGCAACGCGATCCTCGACAAGAACCTGGTCGTCCCGCGCAACCGGAACATCGGGGTCGACCTAGATCGCGACAGGGAAGAGTTCACGGTTTCTGATCGCGGAGTCGTCGCCATCGGCAAGGGCACAGAGATCAGCTACAGCTAGTCGCACGATGGCGATCCTGCGATCTGCTCACGACGGCGCGGACGCCTCGGCGACGACGCTCGCATAGACCGCCTTGTGCGCACGCGCCGGTTCCTGCCACGACCAGTCCTCCCGCATGCCTCGGTCTTGGATAGTGAGCCATCGTTCCGGTTCCTTCCACGCTCGAACCGCGCGATGGAGCGCATCGACATATCCAGCGCCGTCGACCGCGCGCGCCATGAAGCCATTCCCTGCCGCATCGGTGTCGGCGTCGGTGACCGTGTCGACGAGGCCTCCCACGGGTGTCACCACGGGGACCGTGCCGTACTCCATCGCCTGCATCTGGGCGAGGCCACACGGTTCGAAGCGCGACGGCATGGCGAACAGGTCCGCCCCGGCGAAGATCCTGTGCCCGAATGCAACGTCGTACCCGTCACGGAACGCCACGGTGTCTGGGAACTCCGCTGCGAGGCGCCTGGCATAGTCGGCGAGCCATCGTTCCCCTGCTCCGAGCAGGATGAGCCTGAACGGCATCAGGTTCGCATACTGCACAGCGCCGAGGAGGATGTCGATGCCCTTCTGCTCAACGAGTCTCGTGACTGCACCAACGATCGGGACGTCCGCATCGTCCCACCCGACGGCTTCGAGCAGATCGGCACGACAAGCCGCCTTCCCTTCCTTGGCATCCGGGCCGTAGCGCTCGGCGATGAACGAGTCCGTTCCGGGATTCCATATCGACGTGTCGATCCCATTGCGGATACCGACGAGACGCTCCCCGAGCGCAACGAGATCCTTGTCGAGTCCGGCGCCGCCTTCGGGTCGCCTGATCTCATCGGCATAGTGCGGGGGGGGCGGGGGGGGGCGCGGCGGCCCCGCCCGGGGCGCCCCCCCCCGGGGGGGGGGGC
>CAYLIR010000001.1:0-29460 GCA_964383515.1 uncultured Acidimicrobiaceae bacterium | reverse complement strand
ACCTCGGGGGGGCAGAACCCGTGGCTGCAGCAGCGATCATGGCAGGCGCGCCGACAGCGATGATCCCTCCGCCCGCACCCGTTGCGGCGCCCCTTCCCAGCACACTGCCCGGCACACCGTTCGATACCCAACCCGAAGAGCATTCCCAGACCGCGTACTGGGTGTTCGTCGGTGCGCTCCTCGTGGCTCTCGGGCTCGGACTGTGGTTGATACTGCGGCTGCTGTCTGGGGGTGGTGGCGGAGGGCTCGTCCAGATCCCTCAACTCGAAGGGACAGAAGCTCAAAGTGCCTTCCTCACCCTGCAGCAAGAACTGAACCTCAAGGTGATACAGAAGGAGGAAACCAGCGACGAGGTCGAGGCAGGGTTCGTGATCCGCACCGAGCCACCGGCAGGATCCGAAGTCGATGCCGGCACCTTCGTCACCGTCATCGTGTCCCTCGGTCCTGAACAGTTCGGAGTGCCCAACCTGATCGGCGAGAACGTCGAGGTCGCACGGAAACGTATCGCAGACCAGGGTTTCGCGGTCGGAACCGTCGAGTACTCGCTCACCGAAGACGTCGAGGAAGGCATCGTGATCCGTCAGGCGCCCGCTGCAGGCACGACAGCGCCACCGGATACGGACGTCGACCTCCTCGTGTCACGGGGCCCGTTCTCGATCGACGTGCCTGGCGTGGCGAACAAGCCGAAGGACGACGCGATCCTCGAGCTGACACGGGCAGGCTTCGAGAACGTCGATGTCCAGGAGGAATTCTCCCCCGATGTGCCCGCCGGCACCGTCATCGCGACGAATCCCGCCGGAGGACAATCCATCCCACGTAACGCAACCGTGATCGTGATCGTCAGCAAAGGCCCTGAACCGGTTACGGTTCCGGACCTCAAAGGCGACTCGGTCGATCAAGCACGGGCCACCCTCCAAGACCATGGACTCAACCTCGTGGTGGATTCTGACACGGTTGAGGTATCTGTGGACTCTGGCTTGGTTGGCCTCGTCGCTGACCAAGATCCGAGCCCTGGCACAACCGTCGAATCCGGGGAGGATGTGGTCGTGCGCCTCGGTGCCATCCGCAAGGTGACCGTCCCGGACGTGACCAATGTGACATCCGCCGAAGCGACTGCGGCCGTAGAAGCCGCCGGTCTGCTCTCTGAGATCACGGGTTCGACTATCACGAACGACCAGACGCTCGCAGATGTCGTTGCGTCACAGGATCCTGCTAGCGGTTCCGAAGTCGACGAAGGAACCATCGTCCAACTCAATGTGTACGTGTATGCACCTGATGTACCTGATTTCAAGGGCATGACCGTTGCACAGGCTCAAGATCTGGCGACTTCGATCGGCTTGGGGTCCGTCGACCAGGTCGGAACGATCGAAACCGAGGATGCCACGCTCGTCGGTACCATCGACAACCAGGATCCCGCGCCAGGAACATCGGTGCCGACAGGAACCAACGTGGGAGTCGTGGTCTTCGTAGCAGCGCCATCCCCGTGATCGACGCCGTCGACGTTGCCG
This sequence comes from uncultured Acidimicrobiaceae bacterium, assembly GCA_964383515.1. Classification (GTDB taxonomy): domain Bacteria; phylum Actinomycetota; class Acidimicrobiia; order Spongiisociales; family UBA5794; genus JAMBLL01. The sequence continues at coordinate 27,952 of CAYLIR010000001.1, read as the reverse complement.
ACAGGAACGCCGCACTCATCGACTGGTATGAAACGGCGGGGAGGGACCTGCCGTGGCGGGTCATCGGGAATCCGTATCTGACACTCGTGTCGGAGGCGATGCTCCAGCAGACCCAAGCCGATCGGGTAGCGCCCGCGTTCGAGGCATTCATCGAGAGGTGGCCCTCGATCGAGAACCTGGCCGAGGCAGAGACGAGGGAACTGCTCGCTATGTGGTCAGGACTCGGATACAACGCGCGGGCCCTGCGATTGCGACAAGCGGCCATGATCGTGCGTGACACAGGTTGGCCATCATCGGTCTCTGGCCTTGAGCAACTCCCTGGAGTTGGCCCGTATACAGCCGCGGCGATCGCATCCATCGCCTTCGGGGTCGACGTGCCTGCGATCGACACGAACCTCAAGCGTGTCCTCAGCCGTTGGCGGGGCGCACCGCTGTCTGGCCAGCCCCTCGACGCGTATGCCAAAGCAGTCCTCGCATCGCCCGCAGGAACATGGAACCAGGCTGTGATGGATCTCGGTGCTGCCTGCTGCCGACCGATGAATCCGCTGTGCAGCGAGTGTCCCGTCGCACGATGGTGCATGGACCCGACCGTCTACGTGCCGCCACCCAGACAGCGTGCCTTCAAGGGCTCTCGCAGAGAGCTCCGAGGAGCTCTCGTACGTGCCGCCATAGGCGACAACGATCTCTATGCGGCGGGTCGATCCCTCAACAGGTCAGAGGAGGAAATCGCTGCAGCCATCGAAGACCTCTGCGCTGAGGGCCTCATCGAGCAGTCACACCACAGCGACCACCGCGCTACGACGCAATAGCTCAACGCATTCGGAGGAAGTTGGCGAGGAGACCCTTGCCTTGGGCTGTCATGATGCTCTCTGGATGGAACTGCACGGCCTCGATCGGGAACTCCGTGTGCCGGACACCCTGGAGCACACCATCGTCGGAGAACGCTGTCTGCACCAGCACCTCGGGGACGTCGATCGCGGCAAGCGAGTGATATCGTGTTGCGGTGAAGGGGTTCTCGAGCCCGGCGAACACACCGCGTCCGTCATGGCTGATGGGGGATGTCTTGCCGTGGCGCGGTTCGGGTGCATGGCCGACACTTCCACCGAAAGCAACCACCGCTGCTTGGAGCCCAAGGCACACGCCGAGCGTCGGGATCTCCGTGGCGAGCGTTGTGAGATACGCCATGGAATACCCCGCGTCCTCTGGCCTGCCTGGACCTGGAGATATCAGAAGGTGCGTTGCCTTCACAGCGGAAGCATCTCGCGGAGAGAGCGCATCGTTGCGGTACACGATCGGCTCGGCCCCCAACTCCCCAACGTACTGGACGAGATTGTAGGTGAACGAGTCGTAGTTGTCGATGACGAGAACTCTCACCCGATGTTCCCACCCGAATCGAGATAGTTCCCCATCCACTCGTAGATGGAATTGAGTGCGATGAGAGCGATGACCACGATGATGATCGCAAGGACGACCTTCACTGCCATCGGCCCGGGCAACGAAAGGAATGCACGCTTCATCAGCCGTAGATCGTTTCGTAGTTCGGGCCTGACACCATCTCTGCGAAGACGACAAGGCGCTCGGTCGACGAGAACCGGGGGTTGCACGTCGTCAATGTCAACCATGCCCCCAACCGATTCTGTGTCACCCAGATCTCCGTCGGTCTCACGATAGCCTTCTCACGTACCTCGTAGACGCTCACACCAACAGCGGTTTCCACCTCGATGATATCGCCTGGGACGAGCACGTCGATGTCATAGAACGGAGCACCATAGGTCGTCCTGTGGCCGGCGATCGAAGCGTTGCCTGGTTGTCCGGGGAGCGGAGTCGCCGGATAGTGGCCAGCACCGGTCTTGAGTTGGCTCCTCGCCACACCCTCGACGACGGTCCACCCTTCAGACAGCTTCGCTATCTTCGGGATTCTGATGATGGCGAATGCCTGGCCCCGACTCGGTTGACCCTCGACGAAGATGAAACCTGGCTCTGGCTCATCCGCTTCGGGAACGCTGATGTCCCCTGGGTCCCTGACGTCGCGTGGTTCCTGCGGCTCAGGCGCCGTCTCATCGCCGGGAGGCGTGTTGCTGGGAGGTGTATATGGAACTTGAGTGATCTCGACGTCATTGAAGTGCTCGACCGCTTCAGCTTCGAGTTCTATGTTCGCGCGCTGCGCGAAGTACGTCGTGATGAACAGCTGGTGGAAGACGAACCCCAGCAGGAACAAGCCGACACTGATGCTCGCCCAGCCAACGGCGCGTACGATCCTCGCGAACACCGAGCGCCGTTGAGCAGGCACACGTGTTGCAGGTACCTCGTGCCGGACTGTGTCACTCATCGCTGTGAGGTTACCCACAACGGGCTCGTGCCGGTGTGGAAAACACTGTTGCCAGCGGGAAGTCCCCACCACATGGGATGCGACTGGGATGCAGCGATCACCAGAAACGCTAATAGAGGATGAAGTTGGTGCCGCGCGCTACCCTGTCGGCATGCCAGTTTCAAAGGGTCGCAAGAAGGCCAACAAGCGCCCGACCCCACCATCGCACAAACCAACTGCGCTCGACGAGAAAGGCCCTTCACCGACCTGGTACGTCGCCATCATGTTCGGTCTCATGGTGCTCGGGATCATCATCATCCTGTTGAACTACACCGGGATCCTTCCTGGGGGAACGACGAACAAGTACCTGATCGTCGGCCTTGCCGCAATCGGCGCAGGTTTCGCGATGACGATGAACTACCGATAGACCGGCAAGCGTCCGTTCACGCCTCGATCATGTCCTCGCGGCAATGCCGTGGGGCAGCCATCTCACCGCTGTGAGCTTGCGTGATCGTCAGGCTCAGCCCGCATACCGTGCACAGGTACGGAATGTCTACCTCATGAACACCCGACGTGTCTGGCTCGGGTGGTGGGCCTGACGCTATGAAGCGGATGCTCCACAGCGTCAGCGCGACGATTGTGATTCCGACAACCGCTGCGAGGAAGATCGTCACCGAAGGATCTCGATGATCGTCCCGTTGGCCAATCCCCCACCTTCACACATCGTCTGGAGCCCGTAGCGTCCACCGGATCGCTCGAGTTCGTTGAGCAGCGTCGTCATGAGGCGTGCTCCGGAGGCACCAAGCGGATGGCCAAGAGCGATCGCACCGCCGTTGACATTGACCTTGCTCCAGTCAGCACCCGTCTCGCGCAGCCATGCCCCAACGACAGACGCGAACGCTTCGTTCACCTCGAAAAGGTCGATGTCGTCGATCGTCATACCGGCCTTGTCCAGCGCCTTGGCTGTGGCGGGTATCGGACCGGTCAGCATCGAGATCGGATCGGTACCGACAACAGCGAACGACCGGAACTTCGCCCTTGCTCTCAGGCCGAGTTCGTCGGCCTTGCGCTTTGACATGATGAGCATCGCTGTGGCACCGTCAGTGATCTGGGAAGAGTTGCCTGCGGTGACAACGCCATCGTCCTTGAATGCCGGCTTGAGCGACGCGAGCCCTTCCCTGGTTGTCGAAGGCCGGATTCCCTCGTCGCGTGTCAGCGTCGTGGCGATGCCTTCGTGCTTGATCTCGATGGGAATGATCTCGTTGTCGAAGCGCCCCTCCTCGGAGGCAGCGAGCGCTCGAGCCTGGGAGTCGAACGCATACCCGTCCAGTTCTTCTCTGCTGATCTGCCACCGCTCAGCGATCATCTCGGCAGACAACCCCTGTGGGATGAGCTGGTGGTGGTATCGGGATCGCATGCGTTCTCCGAAGGGTTTGCCTCCATGTGCAGAAGACCCCATCGGAACCCGTGTCATCGACTCCACACCTGCCGCCACGGCGATGTCATAGGCACCAGCGATGACACCTTGGGCAGCGAAGTGGACGCTCTGCTGGGACGAGCCGCACTGCCTGTCTATCGTCACGCCGGGAACAGATTCGGGCCATCCGGCACCCAGAACGGCATTGCGCCCGATGTTCCATGTCTGGTCTCCGACCTGGGAGACGCACCCCATGATGACGTCGTCTACGAGCGCCGGGTCGAGACTGTTCCGTTCAGCAAGGGCTCTGAGCGTCTCAGCAGCGAGGTCGGCTGGATGCCAGTCAGACAAGGCACCGTTGCGCTTTCCGAGAGGTGTTCGAACAGCGTCGACGATGACGGCCTCAGGCACGATGGCTTCCTTTGTCGGTAGTGGAGACGATCGGACTCGAACCGACGACCCCCTGGTTGCAAACCAGGTGCTCTCCCAACTGAGCTACGTCCCCATAGGTGGGGGAGTGTATCGCGATGGCGCCGACAGCTCACAGCGACCGATCGGCTGCCGCCGTGTGCTCCCGGCCACTAGCACGTTGCCCGGCTAGACGACTGTCTTGAGGACCATGACCACGAGAGCGATGGCCACGAGAAGCGTCATGATATGGCTCACCATCGAGACCTGCTTCAACAACGCAGCAGCATCCGAGCTTGCCGGGCCCTGCTCGTGGACCACGGCCCTGAGTTCACCACCCTTTGGCTTGAAGTAGAACAGGGCGACACCGAGGCCGATGAGCACAACCAGGAACCCGATAGAGACGAACAGGTCCTCGAAGCGGTACTGCGTCGACGAATCGAGAACGATCAACACACCGGAGATGAGGAGCACGAGCCCAGAGACGGAGAACACCCTGACACTGGTCTTTCCCACAGCCCGCGCGATAGCGAACGTCGCTCCTGCGTCCTCCGTGCGTGCAGCTGAGGCCATCAGGCCCTCCACATATACCTGGCCTCCGAACCAGGCGGCGCCAGCCATCACATGTAATACGACGATCCATTGGGTCATTGACGAGCCTCTCAACTGTGGGTGTGTATGGCAGAGTAGCCAGCCGTCGACCGCACACGGCCCACTTTCTTGCGAGACCACACGCCGGCGTTCACGCGTCGCAGTGCCCAAGCGGGGCACACGGAGGGATCAGGCGCCATCGCGACAACAGCACAACCAAGGTGTTGGTCTTGGCAGCTGTGCGCCAACAGCCCGCACTGACCCTGTGGTTCTCAGCATCGCCTGAGGCCGCGGCTTGTATCCGAATGGGGGCTCACCGTCGTAGCGGACGCTGCCCGGGATCCTTGCCATGGTGTGCCCTGCCCCACGTACCGATCTCGAACACAAGAAGAGGAGCTTGCCGGGTCCCCCTGATGGCCTGTAACCAATACTGATGCCGCCCGCCCTACCGAGCCAGCTAGGATCCTCCCTTGCTCCAAGCTGTCGGCTGAAAGTTCGGTCACAGGCCGGACCCGTCAAGCTCCAACGTGATTGTGGACCATCTGAGGCGACGGCGCCATAGGGGATATCCCTGAAATCACACTGCGGCGCCGCCCCTGTCCAAGCTGCCGTCGCCGTGCCTCATGTCTCTTCGGTGAGGAACCCCGACTCGAACGCGCGCATGGCGAGCTCGTACCGACTCGCAACTCCGAGCTTGTGGAAGATGTGGCCCATGTGGGTCTCCACCGTCTTGACCGATACGAACAGTGCCTCCGCTGCCCTCTTGTACGAGAAGCCCCGCGCAATGTACTGAACAACCTCGCGCTCTCGAGGTGTGAGGTTCTCGATGCCGGGAGCGGTCTCTGCCGCCTCATCGATATCAAGCATGAAGCCGGCGATCTGGGGTGAGATGGGACGTCCACCCTCGAGCATCTCGGTGACAAGGCCGCAAAGTTGGTCGCCGAGCGTGCTCTTGAGCAGATATCCGTCGACACCGGCGTGCAGCATCCTCACAACATCAGCCCGCTTCGCAGAGACGGAGAGCACGAGGAATCGGGCTTTCGAACCTGCCTCCTTGACAGCGGTCACGACTGCATCGCCGGTGCCCGACGGCAACCGTACGTCCAGGAGCACGCCGTCTGGCTCGACCGACGTGATGACCTCGATCGCTTCAGCGATGTCGCTGGCCTCACCGACGATGCTGAAACAGTCACCAAGGAACTTCGCTGCGCCTGCACGAAGGATGTCGTGGTCATCGACGAGTACGAGCCGTGGCGATGTTGTCATGGGGAACGCTCCTCGACGGCGATCTTCAAGATGACCTCTGTGCCGCTGCCAGGAGCAGAGAGGATCTCTGCGGTGCCTCCCACAGCAGCGATCCTCGATCGGATCGACCGCTCGATTCCATGGCCGAGTATTGCATCATCGATAGCGAACCCGTCGCCATCGTCGCGAACGTACACCGTTGCGCTCCCTTCCTCAACGGCGGCGTACACGTCGATCTGCTCTGTTCCGGCATACTTGGCTGCGTTCGTCATCGCTTCCCGAGCAGATGCAACGAGCGCATGGAGCGCCGCAGTCATCGGGCTGTCGATTCTCACAACAGCACTGATCTTCACCGTGAAGAGCTCTTCGACCATGCCGATCGCGTTGCTGAGGCACTCGTTGAACGAAGCACACTGGTCGTCTGCGTACCGCTCGACGAGGTTGCGCAGATCTCTGGCCTGGCGTCGCGCGAGGGATCGCACTCTGTCTGGGTCGTCGGCGTCGGTATCTATGACTTGGAGCGTCTGGAGGGCAGAATCGTGGAGCCTGTTCGCCAGTTCGAGCCGCTCGAGCCGCCGTGCGTTCTCCTCCCGTTCCACCATCAACTGGGCAACGGTCTGTCTACGATCCCTGTCAGAGGTGCGGATGACGGTGAACAGCCAGCCAAGGATGAGCGCGTAGATCAGGAACACGATGCTGCCAATGGCAGATACCATGCTACGGCCACTATCGAGCAGCAGCGCAGCCTGCTGGCCAGCGAGCAACAGCGAGCCAGCAAGCGCCCACCGCAACCCGCCCCCATAGGCGAGCACCGCTATCCACGAGATCGGATAGCCGCCATGGAACAGGTCTCCTGCGTTCGCTGCGTACGACGCTCCAGCAACGAGAAGGCATACGACCCCGTCTGCCACCATGAACCAAACCGAGCCGAGCCGCGACCGCTCCTGGTAGGCCCACCAGGTGACAGCGGTCCAGACGGTCGCCAGAGCCATAGCTCCGATGGTGATACCCCGATGAGCACCACTGTCTGTCATCAAGGTGGCGACCACGAGAAGGAGCATCCAGAACCACCCGAGGCCTCGCATGATCATGACGAGGCTGCGCATCGACCGTTCGAGGGAGTCGGTCAGGGCATCGGGTGGATGAACCGTGCCTGCGCGTTGAACAACGCTCGCATCTGACACGTTCACGTTCCAACCATGCGGCGATACCTCGGTTCTCAGGCACACTACCAGAACGGCCAATCGTGGTCTCGTCCAAAGACCGGCGAAGGACACCGGTACTCTCCCCACCATGGGACACGTTGAGCGATTCACCTGGGGCGTAGGCACATCGGCGTATCAGATCGAGGGTGCATGGTGTAGCGAAGGCAAAGGCGAGTCGATCTGGGACAGGTTCTTCCATGAGCGTCAAACGACGCCCAACGGCGATGTCGCCTGTGACCACTACCACCGTCTCGACACCGACCTCGACCTCCTGGCGGACCTCGGCGTCGACGCGTACCGTTTCTCTACAGCTTGGGCCCGCGTCCTTCCCGAAGGCATCGGCAAGCCGAACCCAGCAGGACTCGCCTTCTACGACAGGCTGGTCGACGGTCTCCTCGCACGAGGCATCACACCGTGGCTGACCCTGTACCACTGGGACCTGCCCCAGATACTCCACGAATCAGGTGGATGGCCTGTCAGAGAGTCCGTGCACTGGTTCGCCGAGTACACGGAACTCATGGCCGATCGCTTTGGCGACCGGGTCAACAACTGGATCACCATCAACGAACCCTGGGTCGCTTCGTTCCTGGGATACCGCGACGGCATCTTCGCTCCTGGCGAACAGGACTTCGCTACAGCACTCAGGGCAGCGCACCACCAACTCCTTGCCCATGGAGCGGCGACGCGCATCCTGCGCGACGCTGTCCCGAACGCACAGATCGGTATCGCCTTGGACTGCCGTCCTGCGCTGCCAGCGAGTGACAGCGCAGCCGACATCGCGGCAACGAGGCACTTCGACGGCTTCCGCAACCGCTGGTTCTTCGACCCCGTCTTCGGCAAGGGGTATCCACAAGACATGGTTGCCGCCTATACCGAGTCGGGCACGATGCCAGAAGGATTGATACTCCCAGGAGACACCGACATGATCGCTGCGCCCGTCGACTTCTGTGGCATCAACTACTACACGTCGCTCCTGATCGATTCGACCGTCGCGGAACGCGAGGCCACCGAGGGGCCTGTCGGTGCTCCTGCTGTGCCCGGTTACACCGAGATGGGTTGGAGGATCGACCCCGACGCGCTTGGCGCGTTCCTTCGCAGGGTCCATACCGAATGGAAGCCGCCGTCGATCGTTGTCACCGAGAACGGGGCATCGTTCTCCGATGGGCCATCGCCCGACGGCCGTGTTCACGACACGCGACGCATCGACTATCTCGACAGCCACATCGCACAAGTCGAGTCTCTCCGACAGGAAGGGATCCCCGTAGACGGCTACTTCGTATGGAGCTTCCTCGACAACCTCGAGTGGGTGAGCGGCTTCGCCCAACGATTCGGGCTCGTGCACGTCGACCACTCCACACAAGCAAGGACGATCAAGGACTCCGGATACTGGTACCGGGACCGCATCGATCAGAGCGCCGATGCCCCTGCCGATTGACAGCCCACGTTGGTAACCTGCGCATTCCGCATGGGCCTGTAGCTCAGCCTGGTTAGAGCGCATCCCTGATAAGGATGAGGTCCCTGGTTCAAATCCAGGTAGGCCCACCACCGAAGCCCCTTGCAACGCAAGGGGCTGTGCTCATTTCGCAGCCAGAGCCACGGCCTTGGAATCCTCGTATGCGGCCTTGTTCGTTCGCGGCACCCATCTACAGGGTGTAGCTCTACGGGTAGTCAAGTGCCGTGTACTCGGTATAGGAGGCAAGGCCGTGGGGGTTGGGCGCCGTGTTGCTGAACGTGACCGGGACCCCTTCGTAGGGCCATTGCCACGAATCCTTCGCAACGACGAAATGCAGATGCGGATAGCCAGCCAACCCGGTGGCACCACTCAACCCGATCTCGTCCCCCTGCTCGACCTTGTCACCGGCGCTCACGAGGGCACCACCTAGGACAAGATGCATGTACTCCGCGTAGGTGCCGTCTCCGTGGGAAACGACAACCAGGTTGTTGATCTCGCCCCCTTTGCCACGCTCTTCTACGAACACAACAACACCATCCCGAGCAGCGGTGATGAGTGTGCCTTCATCCATTGCAAAATCGACGGCGAACTGATCCGGGGATCCCGTTGAATGGTAGGAGCTGGAACAGTTGCTCAGGTCAACGGGGTAGGTCTTGCCCACGGGGAAGGGCAAGACATATGCCGACGTTTCCCAATCGGGATAGTCAGCGCCAGCACAGCCGACCGCCGATGTTTCCGCGGCGTCCAGCGTGCTTGTCGAAGGGCCTGTCGTTGAAGGTTCGGCAACTGGCTCCGTCGTATCTGGCGGAGCCAGGGTCGAGCTCGTTCCTGCAACCGTAGACACACTCGATGGCAGCGTTCCTCCTGGTGTGGGAGAGGATGTGCTACACGCGGCGCCACCCAGGGTGAAACCAACGACGAGGAGAACGATGAGAAGCGACCTCGTGGCCTTCCGCCTGGATTCGCCCCCTCGCGAGCTGACACCGACGCACACGGACAGCACCTCCATCCGTACCTTACCTGCCTGCCCTGCTCCGTGTGGGCCCCATCACGAGCCGCCCTCTGGGCCCAGGCCAGTGGGAGGGCCGAAACCCCTCCATGCCATCCTGGAACACCGGGCCCTGCACCTTCGCTCCGCACGATGGCTTGCCAGCCTGCGATCTGGTCTCGTCAGTCGATGTCTCGCCGATGAAAGACCACGAGGGCCACCACGACGAAGACGGACACATAGACGGCGATACGGAGTGCAGCGCCCGCGACACCATGCGAATACACCGCGAAGAGACCAGACTCGCCGCGGACGAACCGTCCCACCTCCCCGCCGTTGGCGAAGACGACCGTGTTCTCTGTCAGATCGAAAGGACGGAAGCTCGGCAACAGCGTGAAGCTGAGCGCGGGGCTGATAGCGGTGTAGCCGAGCAACGCCGCAACACCACCGACCGTGTTGCGGGTCAGGACCGAGACAGACAACGCGATAGCGGCGATGGCTGCGGCCGTGACACCACCACGTGCGACCACACCGACGAGGCCGCTCCAGAAATCAGCGTCAGCACCGGCAACGCTTCCACGCCACAGGGCTGCAGGCATCATCACGGCCACGAGGAGCGACAGGAGCACAACGTGGATGACGAACGCTGACAACGCAGCAGCGACAAGCTTCGAGCCGAGGACCCGGATCCTTCTCGGTTCCCACAGCACCGTGGTCTCGATCGTGCCGAACTTGTACTCAGCTCCGATGAACGACGCGCCCAGGATGGCCGCGAGCGCGATGCCAGCAGTGCTCATCCATGGAACCAGCCCGTTGACGGTTTGTCGCACTGATCGATAGTGCTTGCCGTTGATGGTGATGCTCTTGGTTTCGCTTAGGTACACGTCGGCGTGTTCATAGTCGGGGCACCCTGAGCGGTAGGCAGCATCCGGGTCGTAGAGCGAGATGAGGCAGAACCGCGGATCCGGGAAGGAGAGCTCATTGAAGTACTCGGGTCTGCATTCTTCGTCTGCGAACGCCTCGGCGGACGTGAACCCTGACAGGTACTCGGTGTACCCGGGATCCTCTTCCTCCATCTCGCCCTGAGCCCAGGCATTCCAGCTCTCCATCGAATACCGTCTGCACGAGGCGATCTCGGCCTGCACTTCGGCCGCTATGTCCTGTTCCCTTGGTGGCTCTGCATCGTGGGTGAAGAAGGTCACGACGCCGATCACAACGATCACCGCTGCACCACCGAGGAGGAGGAACCAGGGCATACGGCGACTCCACATGCGACGCAGCTCTATGCGAACCAGACGGATCACGAGGCATCCTCTGCTTCATCGGTGAGTTCGAGGAACACAGCCTCCAGGCTCGCCGATTCGACACGCAAGCCGCGGAGGTATCGCCCATCTGCGGCAAGCGTTCTCGTCACTTCAGCAGCGGCGTCCGTGCTCGCCTCGATGGCGATCGTGTCGTCTTCTTCTCCGTGTCTGGCTGAGAAGCCACCCTCGCGGAGGGTCTCGACAGCGGACTGGGTGTCGTCGATCGTGACGATGAGGCGGCCCCTGTGGCCCGCTATCACGTCAGATACGCGGCCAGAAGCGACCAGTGCGCCTTTGTTGATGATGGCAACAGAATCGCACATCAGCTGCACCTCGGAGAGCTGATGGCTCGACACCAACACCGTCGCGCCCGAGGCGCCGTAGCCCCTGATCAGCTCCCGCATGTCCTTGATGCCTGCCGGATCGAGACCGTTCGCCGGTTCGTCGAGGACGAGTAGTTCGGGACGCTTGAGGATCGCTCCTGCCACCGCCAGACGTTGCTTCATACCCAGTGAGTACGCGCCGAACTTGTCGTCGGCGCGTTCAGTCAGCCCAACCTCTTCAAGACTTCTCGAGATCGCTTGCTCATCGATGTCCGCGGCAGCAGCGAGCAGTTCGAGATTCAACCGACCAGAGAACCCGGGGAAGAACTTTGGGGATTCCACCAGCGCCCCAATGCTGCCCATGACCTCAGCCAGGCCTCTGGGAACATCCGAACCGAAGATACGCACAGAACCTTCGGTTGGCTTGACCAGGCCGAGAAGGCAACGGATGGTCGTCGTCTTCCCTGCGCCGTTCGGGCCGAGAAACCCAAAGACGCCGCCACGAGGCACATCCAAGTCGAGAGACTCGACTGCAACCGTTCGCTTTCCCCGTACACCGGAGTAGACCTTCCGGAGTCCTCGAATCTCGATAGCTTCCATTGCCACTGATTCCCCTATGCGTTCTGTGGCATCTCCACGCTACCACCAACCTGTGCGATTCCCATGCCTATGACACATCGATGAGCGGTGCCCATGTCCCGACGACCTCCCTGCGGGCGCGCTCATCGGGGGCGGAACGACCGTGCCGGTGCTCCGCTGCGCCATCTCGAAGGAATCTCGACACAGACGTGACATTGCGTCTAGAGTCGAGGTAGTTCAGAGACAAGAGGGTGGTTGTCTGATGGGGGTATCCAACAGTGGCGGGCACGCACGCGCCGGTGGATGTAGTAGATAGCCATGTCGATGCCACGTCCACGCAACGAGAACCACGTGACGCGAATGCACAGCGTTTCGACGAACGATGACTGACGACGCGATCCACTGTCGGCACTGCGGGGCAACGCTGAAAACGAGCTTCGCTGATCTCGGGGAGACGCCCCTGTGTGAGACGTTCCTACTGCCAGAGGAACTCGATCAGCCCGAGCCCTACTACCCCCTGCATGCATGGGTGTGTGACGAGTGCTTTCTCGTACAGGTCGACGAGTTCGTCAGCCCGGAGACGATCTTCAACGACTATGCCTACTTCTCTGCCTACTCGACGGCGTGGCTCGAACATGCCAGCCAGTACGTCGACATGGCAACGGACCGCTTCGCCCTCGACTCGGATTCACATGTGCTTGAGATCGCAAGCAATGACGGCTACCTCCTCCAGTACTTCGTGGAGAAGGGGATACCGGCACTTGGCATCGAACCTGCTGCGAACGTTGCCCAAGCGGCTCGGGCACGAGGTGTTGCGACCAGAGTCGAGTTCTTCGACCTCGCCCTTGCCATGGAACTCACCGCTACCGGATACCACGCCGACCTCGTCATCGGCAACAACGTCCTCGCCCAGGTTCCCAACTTGAACGACTTCGTGTCGGGCATCGCTGAGATCCTCGCACCAGGCGGCACCGCCACGTTCGAGTTCCCACACCTGATGCGCCTTATCGAGGGGAACCAATTCGACACGATCTACCACGAGCACTTCTCCTACTTCTCGCTCGTCACGGCCCAACAGGTCTTCGCTCAGGCGGGCCTTACCGTGTACGACGTCGACGAGCTCTGGTCCCACGGCGGTTCGCTTCGGATCTACCTACGACATGACAACGACACAGCCAAGCCCGTGCATCAGCGGGTACGGCGGCTCCTTGCCAGGGAAGTCGACTTCGGGATCACGACGATCGACACCTACCACGACTTTGCAGAGACGGTGGAATCCACGAAGCATCGCCTCGTAGCGTTCCTCGCCGACGCCAAGTCGTCAGGGAAGACGATCGCCATATATGGAGCTGCGGGAAAGGGCAACACACTTCTCAACTACTGCGGAATCGGTCCGGACACCATCGACTATGCCTGTGACCGCAACCCGTACAAGCATGGGAGATACACGCCAGGCACCCACATCCCTGTCTATGGCCCGGAGCGCATCGCTGAAACCGAACCGGACTATGTGCTGATCCTGCCGTGGAACCTGCGCACCGAGATCATGCAACAGCTCGACTACATCACCCAGTGGGGAGGTCGATTCATCGTTCCTATCCCTGAACTGGCCGTCTACCCGAAAGGCCCCGCATGAAAGTCGTCCTCTTCTGTGGTGGACAGGGAATGCGGCTGCGTGGGTCCTACCAGGACATTCCCAAACCTATGGTGCCCATCGGATACCGTCCGATCCTCTGGCACCTCATGAAGTACTACGCACACCATGGGCACAAGGACTTCATCCTGTGTCTCGGGTACAGGGCAGACGTCATCAAGCAGTTCTTCCTCGAGTACGAAGAGGCTGTCTCGAACGACTTCGTGCTCACCGCAGGGGGTAAGGAACGCACCCTCCTTGGCAGCGACATCGACGATTGGACGATCACGTTCGTCGATACCGGCCTCCACACAGAGATCGGAGAACGACTCCGCCGTGTCAGGAAGCACCTCGACAGTGAGGCGATGTTCCTCGCGAACTACGCCGACGGCCTCTCGGATCTCGATCTCAACGCCTGCATCGACGAGTTCGCCAGCCGCCAACAGGTCGCCTGCCTCCTCGCGGTACGTCCCCCACAGTCGTACCACGTCGCTTCGATCGGCGACGACAGCAACGTGGAAGACATCGGACCGATATCTCGTTCGAACCTGTGGCTCAATGGCGGGTACTTCATCTTCAGAAAAGAGATCTTCGACTACATCGAACCGGGTGAAGATCTCGTATATCAACCGTTCCAGCGCCTCCTCGCGCAACGCCAACTCTATGCGCACCGCTTCGATGGATTCTGGTCGCCTATGGACACGTTCAAAGAGAAGCAGTACCTCGACGGCCTCTATGAATCGGGCCATGCACCGTGGGTGCCGGGGAGAGGCGGCAACCTGTGATCGGGCTGGCTCCGAAACACCCGATACGTTTCGTTGCGTGTCTCGGCGCCCACGCCGACGACATCGAGATCGGTGCCGCCGGAACCATCGTGCAGATCGCCGCAGCGAACGCCGACTGCCGGTTCGTGTTCATCATCGCAACAGGTGACGACACGCGCATCGCTGAAGCCCAAGCGAGCGCAACAGCGCTCCTTGGCGATCGCGTCACAGTGAAGGCCGGAGCGTTCGCCGACGGATTCCTCCCCTACGACGAACCCGCTGCTGTGAAACGGTTCCTTCGCGGTTCCCTCGACGGATTCTCTGCAGATATCGCCATCGTCCCGGGACTATCGGACCGGCACCAAGATCATCGCTTCGTCGCTGAGCTGGCCCACCAGATCCTGCGCAACACCCTCGTGGTGCAATACGAGATCGTCAAGTCCGATGCGGACCTGGCCAGACCTGGCATCTATGTTCCGCTCTCCGCCAACGAGGCCGAAGCGAAACTGGACCACCTTGGCGCGCACTTCTCCAGCCAGCACACCAAGCCGTGGTACGACCGGCAGGCACTCCAATCCATACTGCGTCTTCGCGGCGTCGAATGCCGGGCTGTCGAGCGCTACGCGGAGGCATTCCACGTCGATCGCTGTGTCGTCCAATGGTGACCGCGAATCGGCCTCGCTCAACATCAACGGTGAAGGGCAACGCAAGGCACGCCGACATCAGGGTCAACCAGGATCGCCCATGACACATCCCGCCCCTCGTGTCAGTATCGGAATACCCGTGTACAACGGCGAGAACTATCTCGCTGAAACGATCGATGCGATCCTCGATCAGACCTTCACCGACTTCGAGCTCGTCATCGCAGACAATGCCTCCACCGACCGTACCGAGGAGATCTGCCGATCGTATGCAGAGAACGACCCGCGCATCCGCTACCACCGCCAGCGGAAGAACCTCGGCGCAGCTCCGAACTACAACGACGTCTTCCGGCGGTCCCGCGCTTCCTATTTCATGTGGATGGCACACGACGATCTCATCCTGAGGACCTATCTCGAGCGCTGCGTATCGGCACTGGATGAACGGCCCGACTGCGTCGTTGCCTACGCGATGTTCCGATTCATCGACGGGCAAGGGAGAGCTATCGGCGCGGGGGAACCACGTCCCGGTCTCGCTTCGCCCGATGTCGCTGAACGCATCCGACACGCTATCCACGCGTATCGAAACGGCGGAGCCTCTGATGCTGTGGTGTTCGGGCTGATGCGGAGGTCAGCCCTCATGGACACATCACTCCACGGAAGCTATACGGGCAGCGACCGGACGCTGCTCATGGAACTGGCTCTGCTCGGGCCGTTCTACGAGATACCCGAGCAACTGTTCCTCAACCGCGACCATGCTGGACGATCTGTTCGCCGCAAGGTCGAACGTTGGGGGCATGGCAGAGAGGCATGGTTCGACACTTCACGACAAGGCCGCATCGTGTTCCCCAACTGGCGCCGCCTCGGCAGCTTCACGGCAGCAACGCTACGAAGCCCCGTCGGCGCACGCAACAAGGCGCGTTGCCTGCGTGTCATCGCAACGTGGGTGAGGGAAGGCAACTGGAAGAGGCTCGTGAACGACCTGTACATCGGGTTCGCCATGGCTCTTCGTCGAAACCGCACCGCTCCGTGACAATCCGAATGATCGGCCGGCAGGAACGCTAGAGGGACACGAGCTCCGCGTCGATACCCAGACGAAGGAGGTCCTGCGCGATCTCTTCTCTGTAGATCGGGTTCATCACAACGACAAGGTCGGGGGCGATCTCGCCGAGGTCCTGCGGAGCAACGATTCGGTGCCCTGTGCCCGCTACGAACATCCCGTGCTTGTTCGGGTTGACATCCACAGCTGCCGTGACGAAGTCCCCGACCTCCGCCAGGAACGACACGGCCTTGGAACTCGCGCCCCATACGACCGTCGTTCCGCCAGCACGGTTGCGAGCGCGCAGTTCCTCGACCCAGCGAGAGACGGTCTCACCGTAGACGTCCGCGAAATGCTCGATGTCGCGTTTCACATCGTCGACCGGGTCAGAAGGCCACACCCGTGGTGTTCTCCCTCCAGTGACAGGCTTCGCCTCGATGAGAAGATACTGGCCCTCGAACGCGTGCGCCAGGTTGAGCACCTCGAATCCCGAACGCTCGAACAGTCTTGCAAGCGACCCCTCCGTGAAGTACGAGCAGTGCTCGTAGTAGATGTCCCAGAACGCGACCTCCTTCAAGATACGGCGCGTGTCGGGAAGCTCGAAGAGGACGACCGTGTCGAGTGCCGGGCCGATCGCTGTGCGGACCGCCGTGAGGAACTCTCCCACCGGTCCTATGTGCTCGAGCGTGTGGCGGCACACAATCGCATCAGCGCCGTGAATGCTCGTGCCTGCCACGAAGAGGTCAGGAACCCACTCGAGTCGGTCCTGCATCGCTTCTATCCGTTCGGGGTGCACACCGGGATCCATCCCGATACCGTGGCCGATGCCAGCCTCGGCCATCATGACAAGGAACTCTCCCTTGCCGCATCCGATCTCGAGGACGGTCTTGTCCACAAGGTCGTACCGGTGCACCCAGCCTTCAGCCAGCGACCTCGCAAAGGACACGAAACGGGACGAGTAGGCCTGGGTCTCCTCGTACCGGCCTGAGTACTCGGCAAGCGACGGATCGAAACTCGTGTTCGTCATGAAACCGCATCGCTCACACAACGCAAGGCGGATCTCGCTCGTCGGGAACTGCTTTGCCTCATCCTCGGTAGCCAGCAGGAGGCAGCTGTTGGTAGGAACACCGCCCTGATGGTGGAACGGCGTGAGCTCGTCGGACCCGCACGCCGGGCACAGCCGGTGACGAAGGGGTGACGTCACGAAACTCTCTCGCGCTTGGTCCAACGAAGGGAACTGTCCAAGCGTCCCTCGTCGATGAGCGCCTGCACCCTGCGGATGCGCATGAACCGGTCCCCTTCCAGTTGATCCAGTTCCATTCCCCTGCTCACGAAAGCGCTGTACAGCTCCCCGACCCCTCTGCGCACCGTCCACAGCGGACGTGCGCCTGGCAGCGTATCCGAGAGCTTGTCGCAGTTCACCCTGTAGTTCCTTGGATCGTGCGATGCGGTATCTGACAGTGTTACACGACTGTTCGGAACGAGATCCTGCACGATGTGCGCGACCTCCGCGATCTGATAGTTCTCCTCTGTGGATCCCACATTGAAGGCTTCGTCGTGCACCAGATCGCGATCTGCAGCTAGGACAGCGATGAACGCTCGCGAGATGTCTTCGACATGAACCAGGGGGCGCCACGACGAACCATCGCTCTTGAGGAAGACCTTTCCCGTTGTGAACGCGAATCCAGTGAGGTTGTTCACCACCACATCCCCCCGAAGTCGGGGGGACACGCCGTATGCGGTTGCGTTCCGCAGGTAGGTTGGGCTGAAGTCGTCGTCTGCGAGGTCGTGCAGATCCCTCTCGCTCAGTACCTTGGATTCACCGTAGGGAGTCACGGGGTTGAACACACCATGCTCGTCCAGATAGTCATCGCCATGGGCACCGTAGAGGCTGCACGAAGAGGAAAAGAGGAACCGCTTGACACCTGCTGCTTTCGCCGCATTGGCGAGGCGCGTCGTGGCACGATGGTTGATGTCGAACGTGGCGTCGGGGTTGAGGTCACCGAGCGGATCGTTCGACACGGCAGCGAGATGGATCACCGCGTCAACTCCCTCGAGATGCTCGGCAGTGACGTCGCGAACATCCATGGCGATCGAAGGGGGGTCCGGGACCGCGTCGCCAAAGGAGCATCCGGCGTAGAGGAACGTATCCATTCCGATCACCTCGTGGCCAGCTTGCGTCAACATGGGAACCAGCACAGCGCCGATGTAGCCGTCGTGACCGGTTATCAGCACCTTCATCGCTTGCTCCCGGCGGTCGCTGCCAATCGGATTCTTCTTACCGGACACATCTCAGCAACCAGCTTTCCCCTCGTTGTTCACCCCGGGACGTCACCCAGACGGTGCACAGGCCATCGTGCCTGTGAACCCCGAGCTCGCCGTTCCCCTACCGTAGTCACGCGTGACGGTGTCTGTCGCCGTCCCGAGAGATCTCCGGCGTGCGAGCCGCTCTCTCCACGATGCCTGGGACGCTCGATCGACGACGCGCCCACCTTTGGACAGCAGCGCGCTAGCCGACCGTGACCGTGTTGGATGTGACTCCGGTGGTCGGGTCGTAGGTGCCGCCGGCGTGGCTCACGTTGTCGATCGTGAACGTGTACACACCAGCGCCAACCACAGGAACAGCGAACTTCGCCTTGCCCTTGTTGTTCCCCGTGACCGTCTGGCTCACGGATGAACCGTCGGGGAGCGTCCACGTGCCGTCAACGACCGGTGCAGGTACCCTCGAGCCCGTCTCGTCAACGACCGAGACGTTCGCTCGCACATCACCGGAACGAACGGACATCCGGATCGACGGAACCTCGAGACAGTCGGCAGTACACCCTCCCGCGCCTCCGCCTCCGCCGCCTCCGCCGCCTCCGCCGCCTCCGCCGTCGCCGCCGTCGCCGATGACGATCGAGTTGGTGAGGATCGCGCTGCCGAGCGGATCGAACACATAGCCTGCCTTCGAGATACCGACAACCGCGAAGGTGAACGTGCCCGTCTGGGGAGAGAGCACCGAGAAATCGCCGCGAAGCCGGGTACCGGTCACCCGATACTGCTCGACCGTCGATCCATCTGGCAGCGTCCACACACCATGGATGACAGCGGATCCCACGCCGCTGCCAAGTTCATCGACCACTTTGACGATGGCCGTGGCATCCCGGTACGGGAGATAGTCGTACATCGCAATCGAGTAGACCCGGAGACAGTATGCACTACAGGCCTCGGCTCGCGGTGTTGACATCGCCGTGGCAGGTGCAGCAGCCACCACCGTCGCACCGGCCAGGGCGAGCACCAACACGTTCACTGCGATTCGGCGCAGTCGTTCCATCATGGGCAGCGTCCTCTCTCGGGCAGATCCCTTCACTTCGAACATACGGAAGGGATGAATCCGTGGTCAAGCGAATCCGCACTTTCTAAGGAACTCCTAACCCGAAAACAACCATTCCTTTGCCTTTGCGCGGGATGTCACACGCCGAGCACTGGCGTATGCCATCTATGGAAACGGGAGTTGCTGCTACCTACGGCGGCTGAACACACCACCTGAGTAGGAACCGAAATCGAGCACGACCCCGATACCGAGGATGATCCAATCGAAGCCTTCGATACCACCAGGGAAGGTGACCATGTAGAAGATCGTGGTCCACGGAGCGAAGAAGAACCCGATAGCCGCTATCCAGAAACTCGAGAACGTTGCCCTCCACCGGTCTTGGTCCAGGAGCCACCACAGCAATATCCCGAATCGGGGCCCGATCAGGGTCATCGACGCGAATAGACAGCACACGAGTTTCCACTCCCTTGTTCCCAGGACGACCAGATGATACCAACCGGTGCCGAGAGCAGCCCTACTGTGTGGCCCTGCGGAATACAGCTCTGTGTGGTGGCGTTCCGGTACATGTGCAGACATCGCAGCTACTCGACTTCCGCGATCAGAAGGACCAGTTCTTCAAGTTCGCTCCCCAGTCTCCGCTCCCACCTGACAAGCAGCGAGACTTCACCGGCCTCTCGTACTACGAACCGGATGAGAGCTTCGCGTTCGAGGTCGACCTCGAACCAGTTGCGCCGTCGGACATCCAGATCAGCACGACGACCAGCGATGAGCGCACCTACAAGCGAGTCGCAAGAGCGCGGTTCACCGTCGAGGGAGAAGACGTTGACGTTGCCCTCTATTCGACCGGCCACGACAGCCTTTTTCTGCCGTTCCGCGATATGACCTCGGGATCCGAGACGTACGGCGCTGGCCGGTACATCGATGTGACCCCCCGCGAAGACGGCACGGCCGTCATCGACTTCAACTACGCGTACGCTCCGTTCTGTGCATATAGCGACCGGTACTCGTGCGCGCTCCCTCCACAGGAGAACTGGCTCACGGTCCCGATCAGGGCAGGCGAACGCAACCCCGTGTGATCGACTTTCTCCTTCCAAAGACAGATATGGGCACAACCGTCCAGGGCATGGTGTGGGCTGTGCTCTCGGTGGGGGCATTCCTCGCGTCGAGGAGGAACAAGGATCTGCGCTTGCTCGTTGTCGGACTGAGTGTGCTCACCTTGGGAGTGCTCGCTGTGCGCTCCGTCCACTGAGAACGCAGGCGAGAGGTTCGCTGCCCAACCTCCTGCAGCGCAGTACGCTCACCACATGTTCACCTATGCAGGATCGCCAGTACCCATACGCGACGATCTCCGTGGCGCACACCAAGCGATCTGGGAGCATATTGCACGTCCCGGCCCTGTGTTCGATGCATCGCGCCGCATCTCGATCCTCAGTATCGCTCGCGAGGACGCCCCAACCACCGATGCCATCGAACGCCTCGCAACCACTCTGTACAACGACCCTGGTTCGGTCTCAGCAACCATGGTCGATGGAGCCGTCACCGCACATGGTGAAGCCGCCGTCGTCGAAACGGTTTCCATCGTCTCCATGCTCGCCGCCGTAGATAGCACACACCTCGCCCTGGGTGCAGCCCAGGTGCCTCTTCCCGATCCGATGCCAGGAGACCCGACGGGGAACATCGCCTCCGGTCTCAAGAAGCGCAGAACCTACGTGCCGATGCCGAGGAACTCGATCACGGTCGCACTCGAACTCCTTCCCGAGGAGAACGAAGTGTACGCCACAGCGTGCGGCCCGCACTACATGACCTTCGCCGAGATGGCCTCACCCAGGTTCGCGCGGACGCCGGGCCTCGACCGGGCGCAACTCGAAACGGTCGCGTCGCGTACGTCGATCCACCAGGACTGCTTCTACTGAGCAACGCACCATGTTGTGATGCTCCGTGAGAGCGCACTCGCCTATGGCTATGACATCGACCTCTCAGCGATTGCGAACCCCGATGTCCCTCTCGGCGTGCCCGGAGGCAACACGCTTCTCCATTTCGTCGATGCCGTGACAGGCACCTCCCCGATACCCCTCACCGACGTCCGCGAACAGATCATCGGGGAACTCGGTCCGCACGCTCTCGTGGACGCAGCGGCTGTGTTCGGAAACTTCGCCATGATGAACCGCATCGCCGAAGGCACAGGGATTCCCCTCGCCAAACAGATGGAATCCCGAGAACAAGGCGTGATCTCCCTGTTGGGATTGGACAAGCTCAAGAAACACACCTAGCAGTCGGCTCCTACCCGAGAGCTGATGCTGGAGCGTTGCAACGCCGCGTTGGCGCGCGTAGTCCGCGAGAATCACACCCACACCACCAAGGGAGGAACGCGATGAGCGATAGTGGCATCGAGAATCTACTCGAAGAGAACAGGACGTTTCCGCCACCAAGGGACTTTGCAGACAACGCGGTAGCGAAACCGGATCTCTACGAGGAAGCGGCCAACGACTACATCGCCTACTGGACACGCCAGGCAAAGGAACGCATCACCTGGTTCACCGAGCCGCAGGAAGGCCTCGACGACTCGAATGCTCCGTTCTTCCGTTGGTTCGCGGACGGCGAACTCAACATCTCGTACAACTGCCTGGACCGGCACCTCGAGAACGGAGGAGACAAGGTCGCCTACCACTGGGTAGGTGAACCTGGCGATACCCGCACCATCACCTACCAGGAGCTCTCTGACGAGGTGAACCGATTCGCGAACGGGCTCCGCTCGCTCGGTGTGACGAAAGGGGACCGTGTCGCGATCTACATGGGAATGGTCCCCGAACTCCCTGTTGCGATGCTGGCATGTGCGCGTATCGGCGCCCCGCACTCCGTCATCTTCGGTGGTTTCAGCGCGGACTCGATCATCGACCGGGTCAACGATGCGCAAGCCAAGCTTCTCATCACCTGCGACGGCGCGTGGCGGCGCGGATCGATCGTGCCGCTCAAGGACAACTGTGACGAGGCCATGGCATCGACCCCTTCCATCGACCACTGTGTCGTCGTCGAGCGCACCGGCGCAGATGTCTCCATGGCCGAAGGCAGAGACATCTGGTGGCACGACCTGGTCGCGGAGCAATCGAACGATTGCGAGCCCGAGGTCATGAACGCAGAAGACCTGCTCTACATCCTCTACACCTCCGGCACGACGGCCAAGCCGAAAGGCATCATGCACACGACAGGTGGCTATCTCACCGGGGCGGCGACAACGCACGCCCTCGTGTTCGACATCAAGCCAGACAGCGATGTGTACTGGTGTGCAGCCGACATCGGCTGGGTGACCGGCCACACCTACATCGTGTACGGCCCGCTCAGCAACCACACGACGAGCGTCATGTACGAAGGCACGCCCGACTACCCGGACAAGGATCGCCTCTGGGCGATCGTCGAGGAGTACGGCGTCACGATCCTGTACACCGCACCCACCGCGATCCGGGCGTTCATGAAATGGGGCACCGAGTATCCCGAACGACACGATCTGTCGTCTCTGCGCCTGCTGGGAACCGTAGGCGAACCGATCAACCCGGAAGCATGGATGTGGTACCGCGAGCACATCGGCGGAGACGACTGCCCCATCGTCGACACGTGGTGGCAGACCGAGACCGGTTCGATCATGATCAGCCCACTCCCGGGTGTGACACCAACGAAACCTGGTTCGGCGACCAAGCCGATACCCGGGATCTTCGCCGAGGTCGTGGACATCGAAGGGAATCCTGTTCCTCTTGGAGGTGGCGGGTTCCTCACGATCACGAAGCCGTGGCCCTCGATGCTCCGATCGATCTACGGCGACGATGCCCGATATGTATCGACGTACTGGGAACGCTACCCCGGCGTGTACTTCGCTGGAGACGGCGCGAAGATCGACGAGGACGGCTATCTGTGGATCCTGGGAAGAGTCGACGATGTCATGAACATCTCCGGCCACCGCATCTCGACCATGGAGGTCGAGTCGGCTCTCGTATCACATCCCGCTGTCGCAGAGGCGGCAGTCGTCGGTGCAACGGACGACCTCACGGGGCAAGCGATCGCTGCGTTCGTGACACTGCGCGCAACAGCTCACGAATCCGATGATCTCCTCGAGGAACTGCGCGGCCACGTCGCGAAGAAGATCGGAGCGATAGCCAAGCCGCGGACGATCATCTTCACCCCGGACCTTCCCAAGACCAGGTCGGGGAAGATCATGCGGAGGTTGTTGCGAGACATCTCGGACAATCGGGTGCTCGGTGACGTGACCACACTGGCCAATGCGGAAGTCGTCCAGGCGATCGCCGAACAATCCGATCCCGCAGGGGACAACTGACAGAGCCTGCACAGCCGCAGACATGAACACGTGCCCGCTACGCGCTGGCGTGTTCGGCTGCGAGGTACCGCGCAACGGAACCTGCGGCCGATCTCCCCGATGCGACTGCCGCCGTCATGCCACCCCCGCCGATCCAGGCTCCTGCCAGGAAAAGGTTCGGCACAGGGGTCGATGGGCGTGCACGATGCAGCATGTTCTCGACCGTTTGCTCTCGTCCGTAGATCGAACCATGGGGCTGGCGTACGTAGCGTGCGTTCGTCAAGGGTGTCCCTATCCGCATCACCTCGATGGCGTCCCTGAGCCCGGGGATCCTCCGAGTGGCTCGGTCGATGAGGATCTCGGCCACTGCCTCCTTCTCAGCCACGTAGCGCGGATCGTCCTGGTAGCCCTCGATGTCGCCACCGGTGCCCCACACGCCGTGGTAGTCCCAGGGGGCAAGAACCGTCAGCACGATCACCGTCTTGCCTTGCGGTGCACAACTCGGGTCGATGACCGAGTAGTTCGAGATGATCATCCCTGCGTTCGCGAAGTCGCCGCGGACGATGGCTTCATACTCAGCCTCGATGTCGTAACCGCACATCTCGAAGAACTCATGATGATCCCATCCCTCGGCGGTGAGGTCGCGGTCGATGCCGAGGTGCACCGTGAACGTCGAGAGCGCCGGCACCTCTTGCCCCACCTTCTCCACCCAGTCTTGGCTGCGAACAGACTCAGGAAGGAGCGCCGCGGTATCGGCAGGGCTCGCGTTCGACACCACTGCCTTGGCACGGATGGAAAGGCCTGTGTCGGTCGTCACGACCACAGAGGTGTTCGCTTCAGGGACTATCGATGTCACCATGTTGCGCAAGAAGACGGAACCGCCGTCGCGTTCGATCGCATCCGCTATGGCGAAGGTCATCGCTCCGGACCCACCCGTCGGGTACCACGCACCAGCAGAGAGGTAGGAGAGCAGCGTCAGCGCGAACTGGCCAGCCGACACTTTCGATGGAGGTAGGCCAAGGTACCCCCACAGCGTCGACACGACAGCTTTCACTTCGTCTGACACCAGGTACTGACCCATGAACTGGGCCCAGCTGCTCGCAAATGCCATGGCCATGTCTGGATACCGTTCGAGCATCTGCATCTGGTTGGGCTTCGCGCCGGAGGAACGGTCACGCGTGAAGCGCGCAACGTCGTGGCCGACGCGTACGATCGCATCGAACAGCAAGCGAAGCCCTTCCCGCTCCCGGGGAAACACGCTGGCCATCGTGTGGACGTACCTCTTGACACCCGTGAAAACATCGAGTTCGAGGCCAGGAAACGCCACGGTGTAGAACGGGTTCAACTGGTTGAATGCGACCGTATCGGCGATGCCGAGGGCCGCGAACATCGGCTTCGCCCATCCACCGGGGCCCAACCCATCGAGGGCATGAAGCGCCACCTCGAAGCGATATCCACGAGCCCGAAAGCAATGGGCATAGCCACCCGGTTTGGTGTGCTGCTCGACAACGACGACTTCGTAGCCTTCGGCTTGGAGGTGCCGCGCGGCGGACAACCCTCCGAGCCCACCGCCCACGATCGCAACATCGGTCGCAACGGTGCGCGTCAAGGCGCAGATCCAGACTCGGCCGCATCGTCCGTACGCCAAGGATCCGCATCGATGAGCTTGCGCCATATGTACACAGCCACATCACGAATCGATGCGATGACAGGAACGGCGAGCAGGGATCCGAGCAAGCCTCCCACCTGAAACCCGACGAGGAGCCCCAACAGCACGATCGCCGGACGGAGGCGCACCGCTTGCCCCATGACCTTCGGAGCGATGATGTTCGCCTGCAGCTGCACCACGACCAGGTAGATGCCTACCACGATCAGGGCGAACCAGTAGCTCTCAAGGTCCGGCCACCGCGTGGACCCGGACAACAGGGCTGCGAGCACACCTGGTATGGCCGCCAGGATCGGCCCGAAGGTGGGGATCATGTTGAGCACCACCATGATCGCACCCATGAGGAACGCACCTGGTAGACCGACCAGCCACAGAACGATGAACATGAGCGCCCCGGTGATCAGTGAATTCACGAGCTGCCCGTACAGATAGCCGCGCCAGACACGCTTGGTCGCTGCCATGAGATGCAAGCCGTCCCGCTCGTAGCCAGGCGGGATGTTGGCGACTACAGCGGCGTACATCCTTTCGCTGTCTGCGTTGAGATAGACCGCAACAAGGCCGGTAACGATCGCGGACGTAACCACTGCTGTCACGATGCCAAGGACGGTCCGGAATCCACTGAGGCTGCTGCCAAGATACTCCAGGGCCCGTTCAGCGTCGACGACGATCCCACCGGGTCCGCTTCCCGAGCCGATGGATGTCTGGAGAGAGTCGAGGACGGAGTTCATGTCCAAGGCCACACCGGCGAGGATCAGGTGGCCCTGCTCGTTGACGTGTTCGAGCAGCGCAACGCGCATCGTCTCGATCAGGCCGACCGGATCCAACTCGATGATCGAGGCAACGATCGATCGTGTCAGCAGATATCCAAATCCGATCGTGCCGATCAGCACGATGAGATAGGTGATGGTCAACGCTATGCCGCGAGGAACTTTCAGATACTTCGTCGACAGCCGGATGAGGGGAGCGACGAGGAACGCTATCAGGGCAGCAAGGGCGGCGACCGCCAGCACGTTGCGCACAAGGTAGAGGCCAACAAGAGCAAGTACGAAGGCCATGGCGATGACCACGAGCTTCGCACGCGGAGACCATGGCGATGATGGTGGGTACTCATCTGCTCTGTCGAGTGTCTCGGGGAGTAGCGGCTCGTCGGCCGCGCGTTGAACGTCGTCCATGTCCCCACGGTAGAGCATCGTTGCTTGCTGAGGGAACTACGGTCGATCAGTCGCCCCTTCCCATGGCTCCAATGACCGGTGCCCGAGCGTGGTTCCTACAATCTCGGCATGCCACGTTCAACAACCGAGATGAATCCGCCTCCGGGCTATCAGCCCCATATCGGTGCTACGCGCCAATACATGCGGGACATCATTCTCGGCGTCAACGACGGCTTGGTATCGACCTTCCTGCTCGTATCGGCTGTCGTCGGCGGTGGGCTCGAGTCCATGGATGTGCTCCTCACCGGAGTGGCCGGTGCGATCGCTGGCATGATCTCGATGTCTGTGGGCGAGTACATCGCTACCAAGTCGCAAGAAGAGGTCTTCGAAGCGGAGCTTGCCCTTGAGCGAGTCCACCTTGTCCAGCATCGCCAGCACGAAAAGGATCAACTCCATGAGATGCTCGCCGAAGTGGGCCTTGTCGGAGACGATCTGAATCAGGTGGTAGAGATCATCGATGCAAATGACGAAGCGATGCTCGGGATGCATGCTGCGCTCGAGTTCGGGATCGTGGATACCGAGCGCAGGAATCCTCTCGCGGCTGCTGTCTTCTCGGGGCTGCTGTTCCTCTCCGGCTCACTACCTTCGGTCCTCCCGTTCGCCTTCATCGACAACACGAACACCGCCCTCGTGCTTGCCGGCGTCTTCTCGGGGATCGGCCTCATCGCCGTGGGTGCGGTCAAGACACTGCATACTGGGAAAAGCCCCGTCCTGTCTGCACTGGAGAATCTCAGCTTCGGTCTTGTCGGAGGCGTTCTCGCCTACTTCGTCGGCCGAGTGTTCGACGGTCTCATAGCCAACTGATCTCTACGCTGGCCATCGGGGTCACAATGCCAGCAGTACAAGGCCCTCCGCAACCTGCTCTGCAGCGCCCATCACGTCACCGGTCACACCCCCAACCAGCTTGCGCGAACCATGCGCTATCACCACAGACGCTGTTCCAATCGCAGCCAGCAGGATCGGGCACCGCACACCGATAGCCGCCGTGCCGATCACAACGGCCACCACCATGCCAGCGAACGCTGTTGACCTCTGCGGTTGGCCGAGAAACGCCCGACCAAGGCCCTCACCGGCAGGTTCGACACCGGACACGAGCACGAACAGTGGCGCACTGCGTGCCAAGGCGTGTGTCCCTATCAGCACCTGACCGACCTGATCGTGCGGCACCGTTGCGATGAGAGCAACCCGCAACATGATCGATACGACGATCGCGATGACGCCGAACACGCCGACCCGCGGATCCTTCATGATCTCCAATCTGCGTGCAGGGCTGCCACGACCCCCGAAAGCGTCGACGGTGTCCGCCAGGCCATCTTCGTGGAGCGCCCCCGTGGCGAGGACACTCGACGTGACGCCAGCCATGCCTGCAACGAGCGGGGAGTACCAGACTCCAGCGAGCCACGCCATCGAGCCAGCCAATGCGCCAACGCCGGCCCCGATCAAGGGGAACCACACCACAGATCTTCGCAGAGCCGTCGTCGTGGGCTCCGTCACCGCACCAGGAACGACCGTGAGAAGGCCAAGAGCAACCCGCAGCGACGTCATGGAGCGAGAAGCCGAAGCG